>CAMATY010000091.1 GCA_945861325.1 Ferrithrix thermotolerans DSM 19514 | reverse complement strand
CGGGTTCCTGGTTCGGCCCTGACCTACAAACAAGCGCAGTCAGGTGGCGGAGATGCGATGGCGATTGCAGCAATCAAGGCCGCTGATCCGTTTGTCGACTTCACTGATGTGCGCGCGGTCTACTTCTTGCCACCAAAAGATCAAAAAGTTTTTGTCGAAAGTTCGCAGGCATTCAAAGATCTCAATCTTTCAGCACCAATACCAACCAATGAAGGTTCAATCATGAACTATGCGTTGGCTGGCGCATATTTTGATGTCTCGCCAAGAAATTATTGGAGCTACTGGGTGCACGAAACGGGTCACATGTTTAAACTGCCCGACCTGAAATACAACTGGAACAATCACGGCGAGGTCGACATTCCCGTGCCGATCGGCCCGTTCAGTGGTTTCGACATGTTGTCAAATCAAGATGGTCCATCGCGCACACTCAGCAGTTGGCTGCGGTGGATAATCGGTTGGTTGCCCGCCGAGTCGCTTTATTGTCAGAATTACGCGAACCTCGCCAAAACGACGATCATGTTGAGCCCAATCGACAATCGCACCACTGGCATCAAATCGGCAATGAACAAAATCTCGTCGACAAAAATTATCGCAGTTGAGTCTCGACGGCCTGCAAGTTTTGACTGCGCGGCCCCGACCAACAGACCAGGAGTTTTGGTCTACATCGTCGATGCAACAGTTGGCCACGGCGAAGGCACGCAAACTTTGGTGCCACCAGCGGGTAGGGGTCTTGTTAGCAACAATTGCAGCACGCCAGGCATTTTGGATGCGATATTGAATGTCGGCGACTCGGTGACATCAAATGGCGTTACGGTCAAACTTGTCAAGAGCGACAAATACGACACCGTCGAAATCTCAAAAGTCGGTTAGTCAACCCGTAGCCACCCGCGTACCTACATATACATCTCTATTTATGGATATATCGGGCCGAGCCAGCCCCCACCCGCACCGATTAGTTTCATTTCGGTGTGATCTGATTAACTTCAACTATGGATCTAGTAGTTGCGGATATCAAGATTAAGGCTGACACTTGTCGAATGGAATATCTAACTTTTGATCAAACTGATAGAAAACAGTGGAAAGTCGTATTTGACTCATGGAAGGAGCTAAAGCTCGCGATGCGCGCATACCAGGCTCGTGAGCCAAATTTTCCAGAAGGATTATCTGAAGTTGCTTTTTGCATGTGGTCAGGGTCTGTCCGCAAAATTAAATGTTCAGGTAGTCACGGTTCGTTTGATACATTCAACCTGAAAACAAAGAGAATGGAACAGATAAAAGCATGCAGCGTTGAAAGTGACTTAACGTCGTTTGGGCCAGATTCCGAGTGGGACGATTTGTACTTTATAGACTTTTGGAACGATGGTGCTGTAGATGGCAGATTTAATGTTTACAAAATAGACTCCGATTTAGTTTACAATCGTAAAGTTAATCGCCGACAAACTATGCGACAAGTTCAGGCAGAAGGTAAAAGACCGCGATTTAGTTTGAAAGATGTTATAGCTGAGAATCGGCTTAAGCCAGCAGGCATGAAAGTTAAAGTTTGGTAGTCACTTTTCTAATGCAATTTTGATTTGCTTTGCGATCGCATCAATAACTGGAACGCTCACAGAATTTCCAACTTGTTTGTAAATAAGAGCGTCTGAGATATTAGCAAACTTATATGAATCAGGGAAACCTTGCATACGAGCACATTCGCGCGGCGTGAGTTTTCGAATCCCTTTGCTATCTAAAATAATTGGTACATTATGGCCACCCGTGCCCATATTGGCTGTCAAAGTCGGACAAACCCCTTGTTTATTTTCGCGGACGTACTGTCTTCGCCATTGATAGACAGTGTCACGCGACTTTACGTCATTCACTAGTCGCGCATGCAGAGGTTTACCGAGATAGTAATAACGATCTGGAATTTCTTTGTCTAGCAATGATGAAAACTGAATCTGCAATTTTTTTGGTTCGGGGAATTCAAATTTCAACGCAGAGCTTTCGTCTTGAAAACCAACGATATAAATTCGTTCACGATTTTGAGGGAGATTGCCGTACTTCATAGTATTTAAAACGGCATGTCTGACGTGGTAACCCAATTCTTTTAAAGTTTGCAAAATTATGATAAATGTTCTTCCATTGTCATGACCTTGCAAATTCTTGACATTTTCGAGAAAAAATGCAGGTGGCATTCTCTTCTCTAAGATTCTGGCAATATTAAAAAACAGATTCCCCCTCCCTTTTTCGTCATTGAAGCCTTGGCGGTAACCGGCAACTGAGAAAGCTTGACAAGGAAAGCCACCAAGCAAGAGATCAAATTCCGGGAACGTATCGACATTAATTTTTGTCAAATCGCCAAGTGTCAAAGTTGGTTCATCAAAGTTAAGGTCGGATGTCAACTTGCAACTCGGTTCAAAGTCATTTGAGAATACGGTTTCAAAACCGTTTTTTTCGAAGCCGAGTCGAACGCCACCTATGCCCGAAAACAAATCTAGGGTTCTTAAGCTTACGATTTTCGTATCGTTTCGTTTGGTGTGATTTTTATTAAAGCCGGTCGGATAAATGTCTAACTTAAGTTGCATGCGGAATAGAAATATATCATGTGGGTGTTGTGTGATTTAGTCTTTAACAGTGTTGCTTTTTTTGAATTCAGCTATCAAATCTAATGGTGTTAGGTCGCCAGCCTGCACGTAGTAGTTCTCTGCATCCATTTTGGTCCGCCCGTTTAGCATGGCGTGACGTGGCAGTATAAACCTATTGTTAAAAACAATTTTTAGCTCAGACTTACTAATAAATCCACAACAGTCATATGTAAAATTATGGTCGTTAATTAATTTTTCCATAATTAATTTGTCACAGGAGTTGGAATACAAAAGTCGCTGCTTTTTAAGAATGCCATCAACGTCTGGATTCAATCGAATCAGGCAAAGGAAGTCAGGTGACTGACTTTCGGAGTTGTTGGAATAGTCAGCTTCAACACTCCAGTCTTTCGTCTCGAGTAATAACAAGTTGCCGTAGTTCTTGGTTGACTTCACACCGATATGCAGAGAATTAACATAAATATCAAACGAGTCCCATTTACCAAGGCCATAAACTGACAGATCAGGTCGTTGGACTCCGTCAAAACCTAAAAACTCTTGGGATATGGCGAACTCAGCAAGTTTTCCTTGAAACGTATTTGCGAAAATTTCGCCATTTTTTCTCTTTAAAGTACCACCCGAACGATGATCGCGATGCGCGCCATCAGCACCAAAAGTCATTGCCCACGCAAATTCAAAAGTTTCCGCAATGTCACTTTTTTTTGCGAAAGGTTTCGGTTTGAAGATTCGAGGTTTAGTGATATAAAAGTTGTCACCAACCTTGTTGAGTGGTTCGAATTTGCTTTTTGGCACTTACTAAACTTTAGCTTTTTCGAGCCACATCTATTTAAATACTAATTTTGACGATATTTTAGATTGTAACCAAACCTTACGATAAGCGGAATTGCTAAGAAAGTAATTAGGCAATATGCTTACGTTGTGATTGATTCTGCTCAGCTTCCTAGTAGCAAAAAGCTTATTTGGCCGGTAATTGAAGCGCTGAAGAAAAGCATTGGACCAACTCAAAAGTCGGTAATTGATAGTCGGCTCATCGAGATTCTCGGCTTGTCGCAAGATTTAGTCTCGATACCGCACGATAAAACCCGTGCTGAATATCAATATCGTTCAGCTTGGGCATTGTCTTATGGCAAGAAGGCTGGCTACTTTGAAAACCCTGCTCGTAATCAGTGGGCGCTCACCGAAAAAGGCAGACAGACGGCTTCTGCCGAAGAGATATCCATATAAAGAAACTTTGTTTTAAAGTCGGTTATGCAAAATTTGCCAATGTGGTGGCGGTGTTGGTGTTGGTGGGGTGTGGCGCGGGGGCTGGAGAAAATTCGGATAGCGAGAGCGGCGGCACGAAGGTCGAGTGTCCACAAGTTGATGCGGCCGACGCAACAGCGATAACCCAAGAGCGCGCCGACATGCTGATCGGTTTCACAGAATCTGATGCCGAGGCGTGTGCCGCGAGACTTGGGTGGGCGTTTCGAGTGGGCGAGCGTGACGGCGAAAGTTTCGCCCTCACGGCCGACTATTCACAACAACGCGTAACAGTTTCGGTGACTAACGACTTAGTTACCGCAGTCGTCGTCGGCTAATTTAGGGTCCGTGACTTCACCATCATCACCACAAGAAACGATGCGCCAGTTCTGCGATGCATTCAATCGCGAAGATTTATCGACCCTCGATGAATTATGGACATCGCCCTTTGCATACGTCATGAACGGCGAGACAAAGGAATACGCCAAATATCGCGACTTTGTTAATTTTGAAAAGTTGCGAGCATCTGGATGGGCACAAACACGATTTGACGATACTCAGGTGTTGATACAAGACAGCACCTCCGCCGTTGTAAACGTGAAGCTTGTTCGTTTGAAAATCAATAACACCGAACTTGCGTCAGGAAACTTTACTGTTGTGCTCACTAAACAAAGTGACCAATGGAAAATCAGGCTCGGCATCAATCACTCAAACTTGCCAGTCGGTAGATAAAGCACTGACGCGTTTGGCGACTGTTTCGCAGTCGCAGCAGCAGACTCAGACAGCGACTGAATTCCAGTGCTTGATCAACATTGATGCTGCGAATTGCGGCTGTTCGCACATCCACCAGTGACCTGCGTCGGTAATTGTCGCAGTCTTAGCATTGACTTGCTGAGCGATCTGCATCATGTTCTCAACTGGCCCCGCGTAGTGATCTTTAGTCGCGACAATCACTAAACCATTCGCCGGTGCTGCTGCAATAAATTGCCTACCTAACTCGGCCATTCGTGGTTGCGCTGCATCACGATAAAGCGCGAGGATGCACCTCGCCATCTCGTTATTAATTCCGCGTTTCACTTGTGCTGCAATATCTGCCGTCATGCCGAGTGCGCTAAACAATGCGACGAAATCACTGTCACTAATCGCCACCAATCCAGCAACTGCTTTTTCGCCAACATCTGGCGTCTGCCACTCTTTTGCGTTTGAGTGCCACTCATAGTCATGGTGCATCAACCCGACACAGTCTGCAGCCCACGAGCGCACCAAATTCGGTCGCGCAGCCAGCGCACTAAACACGTGCCCCGCACCCCAGTCGTGGGCGACTAAATCAATTTCGCCGTCGATCTTTTTGAGTTCGCCAATCAACCAATCGCGATATTCGACAACAGTGGCACCCCAACCCGTAGGTGTCGGCGAACCAAAACCGGGCGGCGACAGCCGAATAATCTTGGCGACACCATTGCGCGCTAACTCATCGACCAACAAGTCCCAAATGGCAGAAGTCTCTGGGTTGCCATGGACAAGAACTTTCGTGGTTTCAGCCACAGAGCGGTGTTGCTCGACTATTTAGCGCTCGGTTGCGCAGAATCATGCATCGTGTCGTGTAACTTCACCGGCGGCGTCGTTTTTTTGCGACGCATACCAATGTTGACCATCTCGACGAAAATCGAAAACGCCATACTGCCGTAGATATAACCCTTCGGAATCTTCTGTCCGAAACCTTCGGCGATCAGCGTCATGCCGATCAACAGCAAGAAGGCGAGTGCCAACACCTTCACCGACGGGTGACGATTGACGAACTGATAAATCGGCGCCGATGCCACGAGCAT
>CAMATY010000090.1 GCA_945861325.1 Ferrithrix thermotolerans DSM 19514 | reverse complement strand
GCCGATTGCGAACCGCAGCGCAATACTGCGAAGTTATTTTCGTAAAGACCAGAAGCCTTGTCAATTTCAGATTTTTCGATGCCTTCAGATTTGTAAAGACTGTCAATCACTTCGACAGAAGTATCAAAAGTGGACCAACCCATTGGCCGTTCATTGCGACCGCCATTAACTGGTCTGTGTTCGAGTGCGGTTAATCCAAGATGAGCAGCCTTGATTCTTAGTGCTGCATCGTTTGAGACAATACATGTTGGAGAAATTGCGGCCTGACCTAAAGCGGCACCAATGATTCGATTATCTGGCACCTTTGGATCAAGTCCGTGTTCAATCAGTAGATGATTTTGGATTCCATTGACTTCAATCTGAACTGTGCCGCTGGCATCGGTGCCGTTAATTGGTGTCGGATCTTTTAGCGAGCCACCAGCCTTGCGTCGAAGGTCTTCAATAGATCGCAATGCACTTCGCGCCGAGCGCCCGACATCATCCATTCGAGTTTTTAAGCCATCAAGCTCTTCGATCACGGTAAGTGGAATGACAATTGCGCAGTTCGGAAAAGAATTTAAGCAATTCGGATCTGCGACGAGCACTGAAGTATCTAGGACGACTCGCGAACCAACTGGTGTCGCAAAAATTTCTGCAATTTGCGCAAGAGTTTTTTCAGAAAGCGAAGTTTGTGTTGACAACGAACTCAAGTGTGGTCGGTGCAGACGTTGCGCTGGTGGATGGCTGGTCATAAAAAAGTCTCAAACAGCGAGGTTTTTTAGTATTTTTTAAAAGTTTTTTTAAAATTCTTTTTGGTTGCACAGAAATTGAGTACAGATCTGCAATCACCAAAGTTTTGTGCGGAGATATTTTGTTGTTGATTTATTCACTAGCTGATGTCGTAAAACAATTTTTTAACAGTTATCCACAGAAATATTATCCCATAAAAGCCATATGGGGTATGGGTTTTGTGAAAGTTGGCAATCCGAAACTGATGATCCAAAAAACGCAAACAAAACATCACCGAATGAAATTTTTTTGAAGTTTTTGTTTCAGAAACCAAAAATTTATCAAAAAAATTCAGAAATAAAAGTTTCTCGAAAATTCATCTTGAATAGCGACAATGCTTGCAATTTGTCGGTGAACCTACTCAAATATATATCTACGGAGTTCCGTAACCGAGAAAGCAGGATAGAAAATGACTAAAGCAGAATTGATTGATGCAGTGTCACAGAAAGCAGGAGTGTCCAAGGCAGATGCCGAACGCACTATTGCAGAATTCTTTGACCTCGTCGTCTCATCCGCACTTCAAGGCAACAAGGTTGCGTGGCCGGGCTTTGGCTCGTTCAGCACCTCAAGCCGAAAAGCCCGTATCGGCAGGAATCCTCAAACTGGGGCTCCTGTGCAGGTAAAGGCATCAACAGCGATGAAGTTCAGCTCGAGTTCAACACTCAAAGCTGCACTGAATCCAAACCGCTAGAAAAATAATAACAAACAACAAGGAGAAATAAAATGGCAGCAAAAAAGCGCAAGAAGGCCAAGAAGGCCGCAAAGAAGGCACCTGCAAAGAAGAAGCGTAAGGCCAAGAAGAAATAAGGCTTTAAGCCAATTCAAGCAATACGGTTCGGAATACTGTGAGAAGAGGGGCTTCGGCCCCTCTTCTTCAATTTACGGGTGTCGCTAGTTATTTTTTTCGAGACTTTGAGCCACCGCTAAATCTTGGGCAGTGTCAATGTCAACAGACAAATGTTGATCATAAATAATTCGTAAAGTTAGATTGTATTTTTTGGCCAGCTGTTGATGTGTGACGAAGCTGTTGGGTCCGTATGCGAACTCAAACTCACTTGCTGTCGGCAAAATCATCACATTGGTTCCGTCTTCGTGCCGATCTGGCAACAGCGTGATTGAGGTTTTGAGACTGGCTAGATCGCAGTCGTTAAATAGGTGAGAAAAACTCGTCGCAAGGGGCAGGTCGCTGTGGACGATCATCGCCAGTTCGAATTTGTTGACACGAGCGGCTGCAATCCCAGCCCGAACTGCGTTGTTTAGACCAGCCTCTGTTTGCCAAACGATCTGGGCTTTGCGCGCGGTAGCCCACTGCGCGACTGCCTCGTCATCACAGACAACAAAAACCTTGTAACCAGCGACGGCACGAAGCACTCGTTCGGCGCACATTTTTGCCAGCACCAATCGTTCACTTGGCGTAAGTAAATCTGACAGCCGTTCTTTGGCCTGATGAAAAGCCTTTATCGGAATAACGACTGCCAGCGATTGATCGATCAAATTCGTCAGCGATTCTGGTGTCGTTGAAGGCACCTGCGAAGCCTACGGTTGTGTGGCACGAACTATTTACTTGGGCGAAAGTTGCAACTAGCACTAGCTGTCGTGCGCATACGCTAATGGTCGTGGATTCGCACATTGCAGTAATTGGCGCCGGATCTTGGGGAACGACGGTGGCCAGTATCGTGGCGCAAAATCAGCGAGCGGTATTGTGGGCGCGGCGCACCGAACTTGCTGAGCAGATCACTACACGGCACGAAAATATTGACTATTTACGGGGAGTAGTTCTTACTCAAAGTTTGTCATGTTCGGCGAAGTTGCAAGATGTAGTTCAAAATGCATCGATCGTAATGATGGCAGTTCCTTCAAATGGATTTCGCGAAGTACTGATTGAAGTTGCGAAATATATTTCTGACGGAGTGCCGATCGTAAGTTTGGCTAAAGGTCTTGAACGCGAAACTCTTAAGCGGATGAGCGAAGTTGTTGCTGATGAGTTGACTGGTCACCCAGTCGCAGTTTTAACGGGCCCGAATTTGGCGCACGAAATTTTGGCTGGTCAACCTGCCGCCACGGTTGTCGCTTGCACCGATGATTTGGTTGCAAAACAAATTCAGGCGTTGATGACGAGGCCGACTTTGCGTGTGTACACGAACCGTGATGTTGTTGGTTGCGAAATTGGCGGAGTTGTAAAAAATGTGATTGCGATTGCCTCAGGCATTGTTGAAGGAATGGGTTTTGGAGATAATTCGAAAGCGACATTGATTACGCGGGGCTTGGCTGAGATGTCACGACTGGGGGTTGCGCTGGGTGCTAATCCAAGTACCTTCACAGGCTTAGCGGGAATTGGCGATGTAGTGACAACTTGTGCATCGGCTCAGAGTCGCAACACTGCAGTCGGTGTGCGATTAGGTAAAGGCGAATCGATTGAATCAATTACCGGATCAATGAAGATGGTCGCCGAAGGCGTCAGATCGTCAGTTTCAGTTTTGCAATTGGCGCAACGACACAACATCGACATGCCGATCACCCAACAAGTCGCGGCAGTTTGTGAGGGCACGACAAGTGCGAGCAATGCGATGGTGCAACTAATGTCGCGCGCAAGTAAAGCAGAGTTGGATTAATGCTTACAGTAGGTGTGCGCGGTGCGCAATGGCGCGGTGAAGTCACACCTTGGGGTGACTTACTAGTTGATGGCGAAGTTCGCTTGCGCTGGTTTATCGCCGCAGATGATCGGTGGTACGAGCCGGCGCGAGAAACAACTGTGCGTCAACGGCAAGTCTCTGGCGTGCCGGTGATTGAGACTCGGCTGAAAGTTCCGGGTGGCGATGCGGTTCAACGCGTTTATGGCGTTGCTAATTCTGGCGGGGTTATTGTCGTTGAGATTTATAACGACTCGGCGTTGCCGTTTGCGGTGGCGTTTGATCGCGGGGATATTTCAGCGATGCGTGCGCCAAGCCCGACTGGTGTGCAAGGTATTGAGTTGCCAAGTGGCAGTGTCGTGTTTCCGGTGGGGCATCACGCCACGATGCGGGTGGCGGTTCAAGTCGGTGGTGCTAATAGCAATTCGGGGCAACTTTCAGCCAGCGAACTTGATGCGTTGCCAGGTTATGAACAAGTTGAACGCGGGTGGATTGCCGCATTACAAGTTTCTAGTCGCGTTGATTTGCCAGAACTTTCGTGGTCTGCACTATTGATACAAAAACGCTGTGAAATTTTGCTGAGTGAGCCGCAAACATTTGATCGTCAAACCGACGATGTTGAATTTGTTTTAGAAATTGCAGAGCGCGTTCGACTCGGCGATAAAGCGACGCCGTGGTCAAGCGATGTCGCCGTTACTGCTGAGAACATAATCAAGCGTTGTGCACAGAATAAAGCAGTCCAGTGGGACGAACACCGTGCGATTTTGGCGGCGGGGATGTTGTTGCATCTTGCGGGTGAGACTCGTGGGCGAGAAGATATTGCACTGGCTGTGTCAAGACTTTTTGAGCCAAGTCCGCTAGGTGAGATGACGGCGTTTATAAAATCGAGTCTGCGTTGTATCGCTTGGATTGAATCGCAACTTGTAGCGCACCGCCGCGACGGCAATATTGATATTTGCCCGCGCGGGATCGACGAGTCTTGGTTGGGCGTGAATTTTGAGTGTCACAGATTGCTGGCAACACCACAGCACACGATTTCGTTTGCGGTGCGTTGGCATGGTGAGCGCCCCGCATTGTTATGGGATATTGACGGACCAACTGGACTGCGGGTCGTGGCTAGTGCTATCGATAAAACTTTTTCAAGTACTGATGTGCGTGGTGAAACTTTACTCAGTGGTTTTGCTGCAGCCGGTGCGAAATAGGCTGATGATATGAACGCGGCAAAATCAGACGTGACATCAGACGTGACATCAAAACTTTCTGTGCCGATCAAATTAACCGAGTGGACTTCGTGTGGTGGATGTGCAGCCAAATGGGGCGCATCATTATTGACAGATCTAGTTAGCGAACTTGCAAGCGGTGCACAACCGAAAATTGATCCTGCATTATTGGTTGGTCTTGTGCCGTTTGATGATGCAGCCGTGTATCAAGTCAGCGAAGATGTTGCGCTTGTAAGCACAACAGATTTTTTTCCGCCGCTAGTTGATGATCCAGATGATTTTGGTGCGATCTCAGCAGCCAATGCATGTAGTGATGTTTTTGCAATGGGTGGGCGAGTTGTGATGGCAGTAAACATTGCTGCGTTTCCTGAGCACTTTCCGCGTGAGGCAATCTCAATTATTTTTGCCGCCGCCGCTCGAGTGGTGGTGTTGGCTGGCGGCACTGTGGCTGGTGGTCACACAATTCGCAACCCAGAGCCGATCTTCGGGCTTGCGGTGCAGGGCGTTGTTGATCCTAAAAAAATATTTCGCAAAGCCGGAGCCAAGGCTGGTGACGTCGCACTGCTTTCTAAACCACTTGGCACAGGATTAACACTTGCCGCTGGCACCGACGCAGAAAAACTCGTGGCAATTGCTGGCATGCGCCAATTGAATCGTCAGGCGTCTGAGCAGTTACAGCAACTTGGTGGCGCTGTGCATGGCGTTACAGATGTAACTGGATACGGACTTGCTGGTCACGGCTGGGAAATGGCGCAACGCTCGGGTGTGCAGTTGGTGCTTGATTCGTCGGCGTTTCGCACATACCCTGGCGCGCTTGAAGCTGCGCAACGCGGTGTGCGAACTGGTGGCGACCTACGCAATCGAACTTATGTTGAAGGTCATTTTTTAGTAGACGAAAAAAATTATGATGAGGATGCTGGCGTTGCATTATGTATGGATCCGCAAACCAGTGGCGGGTTACTGGCTGCAGTATCGCCTGAGGCTGCAGAAAAACTTTTGCAAGACAAAATGTGGTGGCGAGTTGGCGAGTTCACGGCAGCGAGTGCGAGCGTACG
>CAMATY010000089.1 GCA_945861325.1 Ferrithrix thermotolerans DSM 19514 | reverse complement strand
GGAATAACTTGTGCGGCAAACGCCTCGTTAATTTCGACAAGATCGATTTGATCGATCGTCATACCAGCACGCTTAAGTGCTTGACGGCAGGCTTCAATTGGTCCGAGTCCCATGATTTCTGGATTCAAACCTGAAACACCTGATGAAACAATGCGAGCAAGTGGCTTGATCCCGAGTTGCTTAGCTTTCGTATCGCTCATCACGATCACTGCTGCTGCCCCATCATTTAACGGGCAAGCGTTGCCTGCAGTAATTTCGCCGTCTGGGCGAAACACCGGCTTCAAGCCGGCGAGACCTTCTGCGGTTGTACCAGCACGAGGGCCATCATCTTTTGAGATAACAGTGCCGTTCGGCAAAGTAAGTGGCGAAATTTCGCGATCAAAGAAACCGTTTTCTTGGTTGGCAACAGCGCGTTGCTGACTTCGTGCGCCAAATGCATCCATTTCAAGGCGGGTTACGCCTTCAAGTTCGCGAACATTCTCGGCGGTTTGTCCCATTGCGATGTACATGTCGGCAAGACCAGATGCTGCCGACCAAACTCCTTGGCCTCCTGCTGCGCGAGATTTTGTTCGCTCCCCAGATGGTTTGAAAATTGCGTTAGGTGCAATGTCGCTTGCACCAGATGCATATCGACTGACCGTTTCGACACCAGCGGCAATAAAGCAATCGCCTTCGCCGGCTTTGATTGCATGGGCTGCCATGCGTATTGTCTGCAAACTTGAAGAGCAATAGCGATTGACAGTTACACCAGGAACATTGTCAAGACCAGCCAGCACTGCAACTACGCGAGCAATATTAAATCCGGCTTCACCTGCTGGTTGGCCGCAACCCATCATCAAGTCTTCAACATCTTCGGCTTTTAGTTGTGGCACTTTTGCCATCAACGCCCGAACGATTTGCGCAGACATATCATCTGGACGAAGTTCTGTAAGTGTGCCCTTATTGGCTCGACCGATTGGGCTTCGTGCTGTTGCGACAATGACTGCTTCTGTCATGACTTCTCCTTGTTGAGTGTGACTATTCGTTAAGCGTGGCTTTTCGCCACCTTTATCGTTGCAAAACCCTAGCCGTTTTGACCGTGTTTCGCGATGGCGGAAGCGGAAACAGAATAGCCCGAGTGGGGTTGAGTGGTGCTGTCGTTCTAGTCTTTTGAGATGCAGTTATTTGATGTAGGGCTAGATGAAATTGACCTTTCGGCGACAGAGTTTTGGAATGCACCACGGGACTACCGAGAATCGGCGTTCGCAAAATTGCGCAATGAATCCCCGATTCAATTTTTTGAAGAAATAGATTTTGTCTTTGTGCCAAAAGGTCCTGGCTATTTTGCTCTCACCCGCCACGACGACATCTGGCATGCAAGTCGTAATCCAGAACTATTTTGCAGTGGTAAGGGCTCAAACATCGCCGACCTCTCGCCCGAACTGAACGAGTTTTTCGGTTCGATGATCGGAATGGACGATCCGAAACATTTTCGCTTGCGGTCTATTGTCTCTAAGGGTTTTACTCCTCGCGAAATCGCTCGAATCGAAGAATATGTGAAGATCAAGGCCCGCACGATTATTGACAGAGTGCTGGATGAATTCAGCGATCAAGAGTTTGACTTTGTTGACGCAATTGCTGGAAAGTTTCCGTTACAAATTATTTGCGAAATGATGGGGATCCCCGAATCTGACGAGCGACAGATTTTTAATTGGACGAATACAATTCTCGGTGCAGGAGATCCTGATTTCACTGGATCAATCGAAGGGCTGATGGAAGCCGGAATTGGAATGTTCACCTACGCCCAAGCACTCGGTGAGGCTCGACTAGCGAACCCAACAGATGATTTGACGAGCGTGATGATGCATGCAATTGTTGACGGCGAAAGACTTTCGTCGCAAGAGTTTGGCAGTTTTTTTATTCTGTTGGTAGTCGCCGGCAACGAAACGACGAGAAATGCAATTACACACGGAATGCTTGCGCTTACCGAAAACCCAGATCAACGCGCGAAGTGGTTCGGCGATTTTGAGACGCACACAAAAACTGCCGTAGAAGAAATCGTGCGATGGGCAACACCGGTGATGCATTTTCGCCGAACGGCAACGCAAGACACTGAAATAAATGGAACTCAGATTAAACAAAACCAAAAAGTTGTGTTGTTCTATAACTCCGGCAATCGTGATGAACGAGTCTTTACTGAGCCATATAAGTTTGACATAACCCGAACCGCTCAACCATCGCAGATTGGTTTTGGTGCAGGCGGTCCGCACTTTTGTCTTGGAGCAAATCTGGCAAGACGCGAAATTGCCGTGATGTTTGACGAAATCCGCAGACGAGTACCGAACCTACGGATTACAGGCGAACCTGCCTATTTGCAGAGCAACTTTATTAACGGAATTAAACGCGTCAATTGCCGGATTAACTAGCTATTTAACTCGGCTCGTGTAAAGCAGCTGGGGTGTGAGTTAGTGACAATGGCCCGTGATTAATTCTGGGCAAAACATAGCGAGCGAACAAATCACATTCTGCAAGGTGCGGATAGCCAGACAGGATGAACGCCGAAACCCCGGCGTCTGCGAGTTCGTTTAATTTCGCCGTGACTTGATCAGGATCGCCGACAATGGCGATACCCGCACCGCTTCGGGCGCGACCGACACCAGTCCATAGATTTTGTTCGATGTACCCTTCGTCATCAGACTCAGAGCGAAGTTCGCTTTGACGGTTAACACCAGTTGAAGTTGCATCTAACGATCGGGCTCGAATTGCGTCGCCGATTACTGGGTCTAAGCGCGACAACAATCGCCGCGCAGCTTCGCGAGCTTCGCGCTCGGTTTCACGCACGATTACATGACTGCGCCAACCGAAACTTAATCTTCTGCCGAAGTGTTGGGCACGCATTTGCAAATCGACGATCACACTTGAAACCTTGGCTGTCGTATCTGGCCACATTAAATAAACATCGGCACTAGCCGCCGCGCAGTCTCGAGCCGCTTCTGAGAGTCCTCCAAAATATATTGGCGGACATCCATGACCTTGTAGCGCGATTCGTGGAGGATCAATATGCAGTTGCAAGAACTCGCCCTCAAGATCTACCGCTCGCCCTTGTAACAACTCACCGAGTGCATATAAATATTCAGTGGTACGGCGATATCGCGCCTCACTGGACAAATGTTCACCGGGCATTTCTGATGAGATCGCATTCACAACAAGTCGAGAGTTGGAGATTTGTTGCAATGTCGCAATTTGTCTGGCAAGTTGGGGTACGACTAGTTCTCCGAGTCGCACGGCAAGCAATAAACGAATGTCTTTTGTAAGCGCGGCGATACCTGCTGCAAAAGCTGTGGCATCAATGCCGAGGCTGTACCCAGAAGGCAAAAGCACATTGTCGAATCCGTTATTTTCGGCGCGACGCACGATGTCTGCGCAGTGTGACCACGAAGATTGCAGGTCATCATCTGGCACGCCAAGAAATTCGTAGTCGTCGTCGCATAGCGCAGAGAACCACGCCAGCTCTACGGACTGGCGATTATTGACCACTGTTAGCGAAGACTACTAGCCGTTTCTATAAACCAAGATTCGAACTATGAACAACCACTACTCGTGCCACAGTCTCCACAGACATAGCACGCGCCAGCGCGTTGCAAATTTGCTGAACCACATGTTGAACAGATCATGCCAGTTGCTTTTTGCTTTTTCACTACTTTTGCTGGTGGCACAGAATAAGCGCCGGCATCAATTTGAGCAGCCAACTCGCTTGCCGATGGAATTGTTTTTGGATCGGCAAAAACATCCGTGCCCTGCATGGTCTGGGTAATTGATTCTTCGACACCTGGAAGAGTTGGTTGCATTCGCTCTTCGCGAGTGAATACTCCAAGTTCGGCGCGCTCGTCCGTTGTTAGATATTCAACAGCAAGTCGACGGAATAGATAGTCGACGATCGATGAAGCCATGCGAATATCTGGATCATCGGTCATGCCTGCTGGTTCAAAACGCGTGTTGACGAATGCTTCGATGAATGCTCGCAGAGGCACACCGTATTGCAAACCATACGAGATGCTCTTAGCAAAAGCATCCATGATGCCAGCAAGAGTTGAACCTTGTTTTGAAACTGTCAAGAAAACTTCGCCAGGTCGACCATCTGCATATTCGCCGATCGTGGCAAAACCTTTGCAATCTGCAACCCTGAACTCAAAAGTTCGACCACGACGAGATCGTGGCAATTTCTGACGGACTGGTTGGTGAACGACCCGTTCAACGATGCGCTCAATAACTTGCGTCGCCGAATTTGCAGCAGCATCAGCATCTTGAGTGCCGGTCTCACTATCTTTTTTGGCAGTTGAAAGCGGCTGACCGACTTTGCAGTTGTCTCGGTAAACAGCTACTGCTTTGATTCCGAGCTCCCATGAAAGCATGTGCAACGATTCAATGTCTTCAATTGATGCTTCTTGTGGCATGTTTACGGTCTTTGAAATCGCGCCAGACAAGAACGGTTGAGCCGCGCCCATCATTCGCACATGACCTTCATAATGAATCGTATTGTCACCCATTGAGCAGGCAAATACCGGCAAGTGTTCGGACTTTAAGTCTGGCGAACCAACGATTGTTTTGTTCTCGTCGATGTAAGCGATTATTCGCTCGACAACTGGCCCCTCGTAACCGAGTTGCTTTAGCGCACGCGGCACAGTCTGATTAACAATCGTCATGTTGCCACCGCCGACAAGCTTCTTGAACTTAACCAAACCAAGATCTGGTTCGATTCCGGTTGTGTCACAGTCCATCATTAAACCAATCGTGCCAGTTGGCGCAAGCACTGACGCCTGACTATTGCGTACTCCGAATTCTTCACCATCGCGAACTGCGCAATCCCATGATGCGGTTGCCGCGTCTACTAGATCTTGCTGAACGACGTCAATGTTGTCGATTTCTTTATTGGCATCGCGATGCATTCGCAAAACATTGAGCATGTAACGCTCGTTTGCCGAGTATCCAGCAAAAGGACCCATCCGACTTGCAGTTCGAGCACTTGTCGCATAGGCATGACCAGTCATTAACGATGTCAGCGCTGCCGCCCAAGCACGACCACCAGTTGAGTCATATGGCATGCCAAGTGCCATTAACAACGCGCCGAGGTTTGCGTACCCTAAACCAAGCTGACGAAACAACCTGCTGTTCTCGGCGATCTTTTCTGTTGGATAATCTGCATTGCCAACGAGGATTTCTTGCGCGGTGAACATAATTTCAATCGTGTGGCTATAGGCCGCGACATCAAAGTGATCGTTGTCGTCGAGATACTTCAGCAAATTGATTGACGCTAAGTTGCAAGCCGAGTTATCAATGTGCATGTATTCACTGCATGGGTTTGACCCATTTATGCGACCAGCAGCGTGTGCAGTGTGCCATTTATTAATCGTCGTATCAAATTGCAAACCAGGATCAGCGCACTCCCATGATGCTGTGGCTATTTGTCGCCACAAGTCACGGGCACGAACAGTTCGCACAACGCGACCATCTTTGACTGCCGTGAGATTCCAGTCGGCGTCATCTTTGACTGCGTTCATAAATTCGTCTGTGACTCGAACCGAATTGTTGGCATTTTGATATTGCACCGAGAATGAGTCGATGCCGTCGAGATCCATGTCGAACCCTGCATCACGAAGTGCGCGAGCTTTCTTTTCTTCACGCGACTTGCACCAAATAAATTCTTCGATGTCTGGATGATTGACATTAAGGATCACCATTTTTGCTGCGCG
>CAMATY010000088.1 GCA_945861325.1 Ferrithrix thermotolerans DSM 19514 | reverse complement strand
AGGTTTGCCCCTGAGGTTTACGCAACGGCGCGACCGATTGAAACTTCTCGTGTTAAACAATTTCGACGTGGGCTTGCACAACTTGACGAAGAAGGTGTGGTGCAAGTTTTACGCGACCCAGATGTTGGCGATTCGCATCCGATTTTGGCAGCGGTTGGTGCACTGCAATTCGAAGTTTTATCGCATCGACTTGAACACGAATTCAATTCACCGACTGAAATAAGCCCACTTTCATATCAAGCAATTCGAGTCACCGATGATGCGAGTGCCGATCGCTTGCGTCAGATTGGCGGTGTGCGAATTTTGAAGCGCGGCGATGGTGCACTCGTTGCATTATTTGAAAACCGTTATCGCTTGCAACGCCTAGAAGTTGACGAACCAAAACTCAAACTCGAACACATCTTGGCCGACATCTAAAAAAATCGCAAAGCAACTAGGGCTTTTTTTTGCTGGGGCGCGAATCCCAAACACTTTTCGCACCAGAGTGGCCGGCTTGCGACACTGCAACTGTTGAAGCGATACCGCCAACAACGGTTAGCAGCAATAACGCAGTCGCACTCCACTTCGGCAGTGATTTGCCTTTGTAAACAAATTTTCGTTTTGTGGCTTCGCCAGCCAACACCGCTCCAACTGCGGCAAATGCAAACACTGCGGTTGGCCCTTGAGATTTCTCGCCTGACTCTGCGTGTTCACGAATTGCTTGCGATCTCGGCAGGTCATGTTGCAATGATTCGCCTGCGCCTGCAGCCAGTGACAAAAACGCTAATCCAACAACCGACATTGCCGCCGTTAATAGAAGCATCTGCGCGCGAAACTTTTTATTGATTGAAGCAACGGCAGTGATCGTCGCCAGTGGAATCAGCACAATCGGAATATGCACTAAAAAAGGATGAGCTGGTAAGCCAAATAGGTTTGAGATTGCGATGATCATGACTGAAATAACGCCTTTCGTTTTGGATTTAGTTTGTACTTAACTCTTTGAATAGTTGAAATGCCTGTGAAAAGCACGAGAATCGCCGCAATAGAGACGAATAACGTCTTGCCTCGATCGCTGCCTGCCAGAAACGAATGCAGCATCACAAATACAAACATCGCATAACTCGAGAAATGAATTGCGCGCCAAATTTTTTTGGGCAGTCGCTTGATCATCAGTGATGAAACCTGCACGATAACCAGCAGATACATCGCAACTACGCCCAGCGCTACTGCCACTGGACGCCAACTTGACATAAACGGCACTACCAAGTCTGCGACTGAAAACTCGACATACGAATCTGCAAACAGTGCGACAAGATGTAATGCAACGCCAAAGATCGTCAGCGCTCCAAGCCAACGATGCAAGTCAAGAAGCCATGCTGGCCGATCAAATGGTTTAAGCATGCGAGTGGCCAAGAAAATACCCCACAAGACAGAGGCCGACAGCAATGCCCAAGACACAATGCCAGATGCACGCGATAAGTACCACCAAAAGTGTGAATTAGTCATCGTTGAAAACTTACCCAATTAGAGCTCTGTGCTGTGCCGCCATCGGCTCGGACCACAAACGCGGCAATATCATTGTCATCAATAATCGAGAAATTCATGCCCGAGTCGGCAACTAAGAGTGCCGTAGCAAAAACTTCTGCCCAAACGCATCCATGCGCCAGCACTGAAACTTGCAATAAACTTTTTGCCTCAACTGTGCGCGACAAACCCGTAATTGGATTAATCACATGATGTTTAGATGCCCCGTCGTGTTGCCACAACTTGGCACGCACGCTTGAAGTTGCAACTGCCCCATCGTGCAGCGAAACAACATTAATTATTTCACCCTGAAAAATTGGAGATTCAATGCCGATGATCCACTCTTCATTAAGATCACCAATGCCGATGCATCGCAGATCACCACCGACATTGACACAAACTCCAGAAATATTTTGCTGCATTAATTCAGTGGCGACAATGTCGGCAGCCAGACCCTTACCGATTGCGCCGGGATCAAGTGTGACGTTATTTGGCAATGAAATTGTCAATTCCTGCTCGTCGATTGCGATCAAATCAAGTGACTGATTAAATTTCGCACCATCTGGCAGCAGAGTTATGTGCATTGGATTAGTTATCGAGGCTTGATAGCCACTTGCGATTAGCGCAGGCAATATTGTCGGATCAAACAGCCCGTACGTCAATTGACGACCCGCAATCATGTATTTGACGAGACTGATTGTCTCACGGTGCACCACGACTGGCTTTGATTGAGCAGAGTTGAGCTGCGAAATTTCACTATGTGGCAGAAAACGGCTCCACATTTGCTCGAGTTGCGAAAGTCTTTCTTGTGCAAAGGTGAGGTGTTGTTGTGAACCACCGACGACTGTGATCTTTGCTGTGTTGCCCATGACGGCGAATTCTCCTCGCAGTAAGGCACGAGTTAACAGAGTCTCAACAACCTGCATTTGGGTTCGCTTTACTTTGAACCGCTAGAAGCTGCCGAGACCTGAACTTGAATTGTTTGGCGCTTTACTTTTGTTTGCACCTGTGAAGCAACCGCAACAACTTGCGGAGTTGTTTGTACTGGAGCAACCGCAACAACTTGCGGCGTTGTTTGTACTGGTGCAACAGTTCTACTTGCTTGCGATGCGACAGCTGCTGACGGCCCGACCAAATCTTGCAACATCAGCACAGATCCATCAACCGATGGATCAATAGACTTGTCATCGACTGGCGCAACTTTATTTGTTGCCGCCAATGAGTAGCCAGATGTGATACCCAATACCGCTGCAATCGATAAGCCAGATGTCAAAATTCGAGCTGAACGTGCTGGGTGTTTAACACGCTTACGATTCGCCGCTGAAAGATGATCCAGATTGCGATTAGTCGTCATCGTCTTGAGCTTTATTTTTTTCGTTCTGCTCATGATTTTTCTCATCTTTTTGATCGTCGACATTATCTTTGCCGTCGTCATCGTTACCTTTATTGCGGTCGCTGATGTTTTTCGCTTGCACATCGGTGACGATGCGATTGTCAAGCAATCGGGCTCGAAACTCAACTTCTTGTGTTGCTGAAAGTAATTCAACTCGAACTTGATCTGAACCTTGTTGTGACGAACTATATGTGAATCCGACAACTGGCTTTATGTTTAGAACCTTAAGACTGTCGCCATTCTTCTGCAGAGTGATTACTCCGATTCCGGCGAGTTCGAATTCGCTACTTTCGACGACCATTGAGCCTGAGATTGTCGACTGAGTTGGTGAACTAGTGGCACCCGACATTGGCAGAGTTGTGCTTGTCGAGTCACTCGGCAACGCAAGCACTGCAACTTTTGGCACTGAGCTGTCAACGGCAACTGTGGTGCTTAGGGCACGAGTATTGACGGCGAATGCAAGTCCACCAGCAGCCAAAACTGCGGTGAAAGAAATTGTTGTTGCTATTGAAGTTTTCATGTCCTTCAACTTAATAAATGCTTAGCAAAAGACGAGTTAAGCGATATCCAAGATTTATCCAATTTTTTGAGATTTAGGGCATTTCGACTCATTTCTTTGCTCAAACCATCAAAATTCGCACGACAATGTAACTGTGCATGTTTTAATTGTTGAAGACGATCAAGCAATTGCCTCCTCACTTGTACTCGGTTTGCAATCTGCAGGAATGACGGTGACTCATGTAGCCACTGGAATACAAGCAGTCACTGCATCGCAATACGACGTAATGCTTCTCGATATCGGCTTGCCCGACATTGATGGTTTCGAAGTCTGCCGCAGAATTCGATTGACTTCGCAAGTACCGATAATTATGTTGACTGCACGTGCAGACGAAATTGACAGAGTTTTTGGACTCGAAACTGGAGCAGATGACTACGTTGCAAAACCATTTGGATTGCGCGAATTAATCGCAAGAATCCGCGCCGTGACTCGTCGACTGACATTGCACAATACACCGAAGTCGTCACAGATAGTGATACAAGAACTGAAAGTTGATTCGGCAACTCGACGAGTTAATATTGCCGGTGCTGAAATTGATTTGACAGCTAAAGAGTTTGACCTGCTTGAATATTTAGTTCGTGAGCCAGGCGTGGTGCATCGACGCAATGACATCCTTGAAACAGTTTGGGACACCGACTGGTATGGACCAACAAAAACACTTGATGCGCACATTGCTGCGCTGCGCAAAAAACTTGGGCACCCTGAATGGATAAGTGCAATTCGCGGTGTTGGTTTTAGATTTGAGATAATGCCGTGAGATTTAGATTTCTGGCTGTCGTCGTTGGCGTCGTTTTGCTTGTGCTTGTCGCTCATGATGTGCCACTGGCATCACATATTTCTCGAGTTGAACGCGACCGACTGATAACGACACTTGAACGAGATGCATATGTGCTTAGTGGCCAAGTCAACGCGATCACAGAAAATAATCAGGAAGTATTGCGAGTCGAAGCAATCGCCCTGCTTGACAAATTCTCGACGACAAACGACGCAACCGCGGTGATCACCGACAAGAATGGATATCTACTCGCATCAACTTCAGGCAACGATGTTTCGGGCGAAGACTACATAACTCGGCCAGAAATTGACTCGGCATTGCTCGGCAGGTTCACCTCAGGTGTGCGCAGTTCAAATACGATCGGCGAAGACTTGATCTATGTTGCAGTGCCAATAGTTTCGGGCAACTCAATACTTGGAGTCGTGCGGCTTACTTATCCGAAAAGCATCATTGACGCCCGTGTTTTTGATCGAGTGCGCTCAATTGCGGTGGCGGCAGGTGTTTCAATTGCGATGGCGGTGTTGGCCGCATTTTTGCTTGCATCGGTGATTTCTAGGCCGCTGACAAACCTGCGCAACGCCACAGACCGTTTTGCGCATGGAGACACTGCGACTCAAGTTGATGAGCAGGGCCCAAATGAAACTAGGCAACTAGCTCGCTCATTTAATGCGATGGCAGATCGAGTTCGAAGCATGCTGAACAGGCAACGATCGTTTGCAGGTGATGCTGCGCATCAGATTCGCACTCCACTTACGGCATTGCGTCTGCGCCTTGAACAAGCCAGTGACTCAATCGAAAAATCTCCTACTGTCGCGCGCGATCACATTGAGGCGGCTCTGAACGAAACTTCTCGGCTTACAAACTTGACCGAGCAACTGTTGCGGCTTGCACGCACAGAAGGTTCGGTACTTGAGTCAAGCAATGTTGATGTCAAGAGTTTGTCTGACGAGATTTGTACTGAATGGTCGTTTCTCGCTGCAGAAAAACACGTGAACATAGAAAATCAAATCACTGACTCACTAATTTGTCACACAAATTCGGTTGCACTGCGCGAAATACTTGGTAACTACATTGATAATGCGATTGAACACACACCGAGTGATTCAACAATCACTATGTTTGCAAACCGAGAAACAAATTTGATCACAATTACAGTGCGTGATCATGGCGCTGGACTAGTCGCCGAACAGTACGAACGCGCATTTGATAGATTTTGGCGCGGCACAGCACCACAAGAACCTGCATCTGGCGTTCAAGGTAGCGGTCTTGGCCTGGCGATTGCGGCGCAGTTGGCAACTGCTTGCGATATGCAACTTGAACTTTCGCCCACTGCCAGCGGCACTGGGCTTGATGCAAAAGTCAAGATTAAAATTAGCTAATTAACTGAATGAGATAGCGCCCAGGCGCGAGCGAGTTCGGCGTAGTGACCGTTTAACGCGAGCAGTTCAGTGTGTGTACCAAGTTCGGCGATTCGTGCTTCGGCAACTACGGCGATTCTGTCGGCACGTTGCACAGTAGACAGACGATGTGCAACGACGATAACGGTGCGACCATTCATTAAACGCTCGAG
>CAMATY010000087.1 GCA_945861325.1 Ferrithrix thermotolerans DSM 19514 | reverse complement strand
AAAGCGGTGTAGATGCCAACAGCAAGCGTGGCGATAGATGTTACGAGCGCGACTAGTTTGACCGATTGGTCTTGTGCTTTTGGCATCAGCATCATCAACACGACACCAACCATTGGCAGGAATGTGCCGACACTCAGCAACCAGTTGTTTTCCTGCAGCATGTTCATATTTGTGATCTCCCTTGTTCGACTAGTTACGTATTAATTATTACGAGGACGAGCGCCGCGACTGCCGCTGCGCTAAACAGTAAGGCTGCGTATTGACTTACTTTGCCTGACTGTGTGGGTTGGGCGGCAGTACCTAGAGATTTGGTCAGCGTCGCCGAATTGTTTACAGTCCCGTCAACTATGAGTTGATCAACATTTTTGTAAACCCACCCCGAGATTTTTCGAGTTGAGTTTGCGATGGCGTGCAATATGCCGTCCAAAATATTTTGGTTGAACCAATACGCTGCGCGCGCAACTGGATATGCAATGCTGCGAACAATAACTTTCTCATACAAAACATCGAGGTAATACTTGTTGACCAACAGTTTGTGCCCGAAACCTAAAATCTTTACACGCTGAGTTAATCCGACGAGACGCGGAGCGCGCTTTGTGAATAAAAGTGTGCTGAGTATCCATGAAATAGCGATGCCCAAGAACACGATCGCCATGGACATCATCGCTTTTAACCATTTGAACGGTGCGTGATTTAACTGTGGTGCGTAACAAATGCCGGTCTCAGGCTGGGCAGAACCGCAAACTGATTTTGAATGCACTTCTTCGGCGCTTGGCAAATTGATTATTAAAGACTCGCCTGGCCCACCCACGTGAGTTTCTTCAACGACTTCTACAGAGCGTGGTTCGACCCAGAACTTCATTCGTTCCCAACTTTCGCCAAACGGTGTGGCGTTCAAGAAACCTGAACTAAGAGCGAGTACCGACAAGATCATCAACGGAACAGTTATTAAAAGACCTGATTCGTGTGGGCCATGACTTTGCTCAACATCATGTGCATCGTGAGCATTATGCGTGTCGTGAGTGTCGCCATGATCTGCATGGCCCACAGACGCCCCGCGTGGTTCGCCAAAAAAAGTTAAATATGTTGCGCGAGTCATATATGCAGCAGTCATAAATGCCCCAACTAAACCGATGATCATGAACAGGTTGTAGCCGCTATAACCAACATTGTCGATTATTTCATCTTTAGAAAAGAATCCAGAGAATGGAAACACGCCACATAGAGCGAGCGTCGAGATAATCCAAGTCGTAAATGTGATTGGCATGACCTTACGTAACCCACCCATGTCGCGTTTCATGTCGAATGAGTGATGTGATGCACTATGACTAATGGAGCCGGCGCCTAGAAATAAGCACGCTTTGAAAAATGCGTGGGTGAAAATATGAAACACTGCTGGCATCCACGCTCCAGCGCCAAGACCAAGCATCATGTATCCAAGTTGCGACACCGTCGAATATGCAAGTACACGCTTGATGTCATTTTGCACGAACGCAAGCGCTGCTGAAATAACAATTGTGATACCGCCGATAACAACAATTAAATTTCCTCCACCGCCAAGAATGTCTAATCCAACAAAAAATACTGGATAAAGTCGCGCGACTAAGTAGACACCGGCAACGACCATTGTTGAAGAGTGCAACAGTGAACTAACTGGCGTCGGACCAGCCATCGCATCTGGCAACCAAGTGTGTAATGGAAACTGACCACTCTTGCCGATGCAAGCAATAAACAATGCGACTGCTGCGATTGTGATTACCGTGCTGTTTGGCGCGCCAGAAAGCGCCCACGCGGAAATTCCACGAATTGAGAAACCAGAAACACCCAGATGCTCTTGCGTCCAATCGTTTGCCGAGAAATAAAGCATGCTAATGCCGACAAGCAGTCCGACATCACCGATACGAACAGTAAAAAATGCTTTCAGAGCCGCCCTGCTATTTGCATCTTCTTCCCACCAGTGCCCGATCAATATGAAGCTACACAACCCCATGATCTCCCAGCCGAGCAAAAATAAAATCATGTTGTCGGCCAAGACCATTGCCAACATGCCACCCGAGAACAATGTCAACGCAGCGAAGAAATGCGTATACCGACGATCGCCACGCAAATATTCAAGCGAATAGATCTGCACAAGAGTTGAGATGAACGCAACGACAATCAGCACAAGGATCGAAAGACCGTCGATGTGATGGCCGATTCCGAAATCAAAACCACCACTTCGCCACCAAGACCAAGATTTAATAACCGGTTCAACAAACTGCTCTTCGGTTGCTCTATTCGTGCGTTGAATCCATTGATACCCAGCGCCAGCAGCCAAGACCAATGATGAAAACATCGACAGCACCCCAAGTTCGCTGCCTTTCATTGGTAGACGCTTGCCGACCAAGATGATCAGCGCAAAAGCGATTATTGGAACGACAGGAATTAGCCAAGCATGTTCAAGAAACCAGCCCGACACAAGTGGCGCAAGAACTTCAGACTCAGAAGCCAGCAAGTTCATCCGCGCATCTCAGAGAGATCATCAATTGAAATGGTTTTTTTGTTGCGATAGACAAGCAGCACCAGACCAAGTCCGACGCCAACTTCAGCAGCGGCAACAGCAATAATGTACAACGCAAAAACATGCCCATCTGTTGAACCGTTGCGAAGGGCGAAGGTCAAAAGGTTGATGTTCACTGAATTCAAGATGATCTCAATTGACATCAGCATCAAAACTGCATTTTTTCTTGCAACGACTCCATACACGCCGATACAAAAAAGTATTGCGCCGAGAAATAAGAACTGATTTACAAACATCTGATCAGTCCTTTCGAGCCAAGACAATTGCACCGACAACGGCGGCTAATAAAACAAATGACAATGCCCAAAACGGCAACAAGTAAGGCCCGAAGATCTGGTCAGAAATTTCTTGAGTTGAAACAATCTTTGCCGATTCTGGCAATTTCTCATCGCCAAAAGAATCAGTCAACGCGAGACCCATCGCTACCAGCATTATTAATCCAACTGGTATGCCAAGTTTTTTGTACGAGTTGTTCAGGTCTGATTCGGCGCCGATTCGTGCCCTCGTGAGCATCGTGCCGAAAAGAAACAAAACCATAACTGCACCTATATATACGAGCACTTGAGTAACTGCGACAAACTCTGCGGCCAGCAAAATGTACTGGGCTGCGGCTCCAGCCAAGACGACCACGAGCCAAAGCGCCGCGTGCACAACATTATTGGTCGTGACTACACGCAGCGCAGCACCGATCATCACGATTGCAATTATCCAGAATCCAATATTTTGGGCAATCACGATTTACTAAAAAAACCTTTCGTAATCATGTTCATTTCTTTTTCTTATCTGCGCCGGTTTCAAGCGCTGGTGGTTCAGGAACTGTTTCCATCCACTCACTTAATTTAGTTTTGTCGTGTAGCAGATCAGAAATATTCGGCTCTGAGTATTCGTATTCTGGGCTCCAAAAAAGAGCATCAAACGGACAGACCTCAACGCAGATACCGCAGTACATGCACAATGCGTAGTCAATGTCGAAGCGGTCTAGCAAATTGACTTGACGAGGCTTGCCGCCTTCGCGACGCGGTGGTGCCAGTTCTTTGTGCGCTTCAATATAAATGCACCAGTCTGGGCAAGAACGCGAGCACAACATGCATGAAGTGCAATTGTCTTGATGCAATGCGATAACTCCGCGCGAACGAATCGGCGGCGTTTCTTTTTCGTGGGGATACTGCACGGTGTTTGAACCTTTGACCGCTGTATTAAACAACGTTCCGAGAGTTACTCCAAGACCCTTTACTAAACCAGGAACTTTTGCCACTTAAAACACCACCTTTAATATTGCTGTGACCATAATGTTGACAAGAGCAACTGGAATCAAACCCTTCCATGCGAATCGTTGCAATTGATCTTCGCGAAGTCGTGGGTAGCTAAAACGAATCCACATGATTACGAAGACAAGCAACATCATCTTGGTAAACATGATCAACGGTCCGACGATGTTCATCCAATTGGCAACATCATCTACTGAAGTCCAACCAAACCAAGTGAACGGAACTCCCCAACCCCCGAGAAACAACACCGAAGCAATCATCGCGAACACGCCGGCAGTGGCGTATTCGCCGATGAAAAATATCAAGAAACGAAAACCTGAATATTCGGTCATGTATCCAGAAACAAGTTCACTTTCGGCGATCGGCATGTCGAACGGTGCTTGCGTCAGTTCAGCTTGGATCGCAATCATAAAAATAATGAAACCAAAGAACTGACTAATCACATAAGGGTGACCAATTGCGTCAATGCCGAACATTGACCCTGTGTTTTGGGCGACAACAATTTTCTGTAAGTTCATCGTTCCCGCTTGAATAACTACGCCCATTACTGCGAGCACCATCGGCAACTCGTAGGCGATTAACTGTCCTGCTGCACGCAATCCACCGAGCAGAGAATATTTATTGGCACTCGACCAACCAGCAATCAGGATTCCGAGAACTGAAATAGACGAAACTGCGAGCGCATAAAACACCCCCGTTTCAAAATCTGTAAACCATGCCTCAGGGCCAAAAGGTACAACAACAACCAGCAAAAAAGTGCTGACCAAAACAATGATCGGTGCCATTTTGAAGATTCGAGCATCGGCACGGTCTGGAACGATGTCTTCTTTTTGCAGCCATTTACCGACTTCGGCGAAAAGTTGCATTGACCCGTATGGTCCGGCCTCCATTGGGCCAAGGCGACTTTGCATGAACGACATCATCTTGAACAAAAATACATAAACAATTGTTCCCGCTGGAAGGAGCACAGCAACTAATCCTCCCAGCACACGCAACAATGATTGTCCCCAGTATGGGACTTCAGCCAATAGTGCGATCATCGGTCGATGTCTCCAAGAATAAAATATAGAGATGCAAGAATCGTCACAATGTCGGGAACATAAACACCACGCAACAACCAAGGCATGATCGAAATATTATTGAAACTCGCCGATCGAATTTTTACTCTGAACGGACCAAGGTCTCCGCGCGAAACTACGTAGTAGCCCATTTCGCCAAGTGGATTTTCAGTTGAAACCCAGGCTTCACCCTCTGGAACTTTGATAATTTTCGGCACTTTGGCCATAATCGGTCCTGCTGGAATTGAGCCGAGAAGTTGATCAACAATTTTTGTTGATTCGCGGGTTTCTTGCAACCGAATCCAACAACGAGCAAAACTGTCACCATCTGGATGCGTCCAGACTTTCCAATCTGCTTTGTTCCACATCATCGGCAATGACTGGTCGCGTCGTAAATCCCAATCGACTCCGCTTGCGCGCAGGTTTGCACCAGATAATCCGTATTGCAATGCGACATCACGCGGAATAACACCAATACCACGAGTTCGTGACTGGAAAATTTCGTTTCCGAAAAGCAAATCTTCAATTTGGTCGCAAAAACCGCGAAGTTTATTCATTACTGCGTGAGTTTCGTCAATCCATCCAGCAGGTAGATCATCTTTTAGTCCACCGATGCGATCGAAGTTTGGATGAAACCTGCCGCCTGTAGCCGATTCAATTAAATTCAATACATATTCACGGTCGCGGAACGCAAGAAATACTGGCGTGATTGCACCCAACTGAACACCTAGGTCACCGAGAAATAATGTGACATTGGCGATGCGTGAGAGTTCAAACAAAATTGTGCGAATGTACGCAGCGCGTGGTGGCGCTTCAACGCCCATAAGTTTTTCTGCCGCCAAAATAAATGGAACTTCATTAGCGAAACTTCCAAGCCAGTCAATGCGATTGACAAGCGTCGTTACTTGGGGAAATGTTCGAACTTCAGTAAGTTTTTCGTAACCACGATGCATGTATCCGCAGGCTGGCTCGGCCCAAACGACTTGCTCGCCATCTAGACGCGC
>CAMATY010000086.1 GCA_945861325.1 Ferrithrix thermotolerans DSM 19514 | reverse complement strand
GTCGCTTTGCACGCTTGGTCGTGGCTTCTCTTGCTGCAGGCTTGGTAGCAGTAGCAGGGGCGAGCCCGGTTAGTGCCGCAAAAATAGGCGATGAATGTAAGTCAAAAGATTTGTACAAGATCGAGAAACTCACTTCAAGTTATATTCGTTGCGAAATCGTAAAGGGAACTTCGATTCACTCAACTGATGCGAAGAAAAAAGCTAAGTTCAAGTGGACTCCAACCAAAGAGTCGCAATACATTTTGGCAAACGCCGAGAAAGAGACGATTCGTCTTGACGGTTCAAGCACGGTCTATCCATTGGCAGCAGTAGCCGCAAAGTATTTTGAAAATTCAACCAAGAGTGTCAAAAAAGGCGATGGCGCAAAAGTAACTGTCGGCTTCTCAGGCACCGGTGGTGGCTTTGAAAAGTTCTGCCGAAACGAGACCGATATCTCTAATGCATCTCGAGCAATCAGTGCAAAAGAAGTTGCGGCATGCAAAGCAACTGGCATCACCTACACCGAAGTCATCGTGGCAAACGATGGGATCGCGGTTGTTGTGAACAAAGAAAACACTTGGGTCACCTCTTTGACCATGAAAGAATTGAATGCAATCTGGAAAGATGGCAGCACAATTACAAACTGGAAAGAAGTTCGAACTGGTTTCCCAGACGTGGCGATCAAACTTTTTGGTGCGGGTACTGACTCAGGAACCTTCGACAGTTTCACAGAGTTCGTGAACGGCAAGGCAAAGAGTGTGCGAAAGACTGCTGTACAAACATCTGAAGATGACAATGTGACAGTTCAAGGCGTCGCCAGCGATAAAGGTGCTATGGGTTACTTCGGTTTGTCATATGCCGAAGAGAACGCGAGCAAAGTGAAATTGGTGCCACTCGATAAAGGCGCAGGTGCCGTTGAACCAACTGTTGTGACGGTTCAAAACGTCACATATCCGATGGCTCGACCGCTTTACTTCTACGTAAAGAACGCATCTATCGCAACCAAGCCGGCAGTTGGTGCATTCGTTCAGTTCTGGGTCGACAATCTCGCTCAGATCAGTGAAGATGCAATTTTCGTGCCGTTGACCACACCGCAGATTAAGGCGCTTCAAGGTGGTGTCAAAGCAATTGCTCTGATTCCAAAGGTTAAGAAGTAAGTAATTTAAAACATTGGGAGCCCTCAGGTTTTTAATCTGGGGGCTCCTTGTTTTGCTACTAATGTTTTTCGTATCGCCTGCTGAAAGAAGTTTATGAGCACATCGATTGCCGCAATTAACGAGCTTCAACCTTCGGGTCGAAAGCTTCGTCAGCAACGTGTCGAAAAGTTAATAAAGTTTTTTCTAATGATCGTTGCGGCTAGTGGCATGTTGATCACCACCGGGGTAGTGGTTGCGCTTGTAAGACCGTCGATTGACTTTTTTAGATCGATAAGCCTCGGTGAGTTCTTGGGTACAACTGCTTGGTTTCCGCTGTACGAGCCACCAGACTATGGCGTTTGGCCCTTGATCATTGGCACTTTTTCGGTGATGTTAATCGCCGTGGTTATTGCAGTTCCAGGTGGTTTAGCAATCGCTTTCTACCTAAGCCAGTATGCGAGCGACAGTATACGAAGAAAATTAAAGCCGATACTCGAGATTCTTGCCGGCGTGCCGACGGTTGTGTTTGGATTTTTTGCAATTAATTTTATTGGCCCGAACATTGCCGCGAAAATTTGGGTTTTTAGTGATATTGGTTTTTACAGTTCGCTTTCTGCGGGCATCACGGTGGGCTTAATGATCATGCCGATGATGACAACGCTGTCCGAAGATGCAATGGCTGCGGTGCCAAGGGCATTGGTCGAAGGTGCCTACGCGTTGGGTGCCACGAAACGTGAGACTTGCACGGGTGTTATCTTCCCGGCTGCTCTCTCAGGAATTATCGCGGCGGGTGTGATTGCGATGTCCCGGGCAATCGGTGAGACAACGATCGTTTTATTGGCTGCTGGTAGTACCGCAAATTTCACTTTTGACGTTGGTCAACCAATGCAGACGATGTCGTCGTTTATTGGTTTCGCTGGTCTAGGTGATCAGCCAACTGGTTCGACGGGTTATCAAACTATTTTTGCCGTTGGGTCGTTGCTGTTTGTTATTACTTTTATTTTAAATATGTTCAGTCGCAAGATCGTGGCTCGTTTTCGTGAGGTTTACGAATGAGCACTGTCGTAACTACAGAAGTAATGCGGGCAGACCTGCGTGACACAACAAGCACCTCGCGCAAGAATTGGGATAAAGCTTTCTTGGGTGGTCTGTGGGTGTTTACTTTGCTCGCAATTATCACGCTTGTCGTTTTAATTGGCACAACTTTGCTTAAAGGTTTTACACGACTTAATCCGTCGCTGTTGATTAATTTTCCATCGCCGTTTCCAGAAGACGCTGGTATTCAAGCGGCAATCTTCGGTTCAATATGGGTGGTAGTGACATCTGGACTTGTGTCATTATTAATTGCCTTAGGAACGGCGATCTATCTTGAAGAATTCGCCGACCGAAAAAGTCGTTTGAACAATCTCATAACAATAAATATCCAAACCCTCGCGGGCGTGCCGAGCATCGTGTTTGGAATTTTGGGTTTGGCATTTATTGCTCGCGGATGGTTGAGTTGGGGATTTACGGTCGGCACTGCATCGGCGGTGTTGACAATGATGGTTTTGCCGGTGATGATCGTTTCTGCACGCGAAGCATTAAAAGCTGTGCCATCGAGTCTTCGCGAAGGTGCCTTTGCGCTCGGTGCAACTCGTTGGCAGACAATTGTTAAGCAGGTGCTTCCTTCGGCGATTCCGGGACTCGCGACTGGAAGCATCTTGGGTGTCTCGCGCGCGCTCGGTGAGTCGGCACCATTGATTTTGCTCGGCGCACTCGCATATGTGAGTTCGAATCCATCTGGTTTAAGTTCTGACTATACGGTGCTACCACTTGTGATTTTGAAATACACGCAAGAAGCTCAAGAAGAATTTCAGGCAGTTGGTGCGGCGGCAATTATCGTGCTCTTGGTATTGCTCATTTCTTTAAATATGATCGCAATCGTTATTAGAGACAAGAGCAGAAAGTCATGGTAGACAAAATGGTTAATGCAACAATCCCTGAAGTTTCAAGTACATTGCCGAAAGTTGGTAGCGTTCTGAGAATGAACTTGGCTGAAGGTCAATCAAGTAGTTCGGCAAATTTTGCCAACGAGATGATCATGGAGTCGGTTGGTCTTCAAGTGCACTACGGAGATTTTCTGGCAGTTCGTGATGTGAATTTGACAATTCATAAAAGTGAGATCACTGCACTGATCGGGCCTTCGGGTTGCGGTAAGTCGACGATTATTCGTTGCTTTAATCGAATGAATGATTTGATCCCGTCAGCCAAAGTTGGGGGAAATGTCTTTTACAAGGGCATTGATCTCTACGGGCCAGAAGCAAATTCGGGCGAGGTTCGTCGTCGCATTGGCATGGTTTTCCAAAAGCCGAATCCGTTTCCAAAGTCAATTTATGAAAATGTGGCGTTTGGTCCGAAAGTAAATGGCAAGCCCTCGAAGAAAGAAACTGACGAAATTGTCGAGCGATCGCTTAAGCGCGCGGCCCTTTGGGAAGAAGTTAAAGATCGTTTGAAGCAATCAGCTTTTTCTCTCTCAGGTGGTCAACAACAACGTTTGTGTATCGCTCGAGCGCTTGCGGTGAACCCCGATGTTTTGTTGATGGACGAACCTTGTTCGGCGCTTGACCCAATCGCAACTGCTCGAATTGAAGACTTAATGGCAGAAATCAAGACCGAGTATCCGATAATTATCGTGACGCACAATATGCAACAGGCTGCGCGCGTCAGCGATCGCACTGCATTTTTCAACACAGAAATCGGCGCAAATGCGACAAGGCCAACCGGCGTTCTTGTCGAATACGACACGACTCGTAAGATTTTCTCTAACCCAAGTGACACGCGCACTGAGCAATACATCAGCGGAAGAATGGGTTAGTTCGCTCTAATCAGAGTCTTCATCTGGTTGTTCGCGAAGAAACTGCTCGAGTTCGGCGCCAAGATCTTCAGCCGAGGGCAGTTGTACTTGGCTTCGTTGGTCAAAGTCTCTTTCAAGAATCTGGACATAATTTGAAATCTGTTCATCGCCTTCAACTGCGGCATCGTGAAGCTCTGACCAGCGTCGAATCTCTTCGTACAGTTCGGCATGACGAGTTGGCACGCCGAGCACAAGTTCTAGATGTCGCAATAGAGCGGCCGAAGATTTTGGATGTTGTGCATTTAATAAATATCTCGGCACGCCGACTCGTAACGACACAGACGGAAGTTGCTCGCGCTCAAATCGTTCGTGAAGTACGCCAACAAGTCCAGTTGGTCCCTCGTACTTAGGAAGACTCAGTTTCATTCGACGGGCAAGCGCTGCATTTGAAGTACTTCCAAAAACATTCGGGGTTCGAGTGTGAGGAATTGATTCGTCAAACGCGCCGATCGTTACAGCAATGCTGCAGTTCAAGCGTTGTGCGCCTTGGACGATACATTCGGCGAAAATATTCCAATTGAAGTGTGGTTCAATCCCCGAAAGCACTACTAAGTCGCGAGCGCCATCTGGAAATCGAACTACCACGATCTCGTTTTCTGGCCAGATTATTTTTCTTTGTTCGTCTTCATCTAGATAAACCTCTGGGCGCTGGCTCGTGAAATCAAAGAACGGGTCAGGATCAATGCTGGCAACAACAGTTACCTCACGGTCGTCAAGACACCACTCAAGTGCACTAGTAGCTGCGCCAGCGATATCGAAATATCCACGAAGCGCAACTACTAGAACGGGGTCACGCAACTGTCCAACCGCATCCCAGTCGGCTTCAAGTACATCTTCAACGTTCATTTAGGGCTACAAAAATAACCGTGACAAAATACTTCCACTGTGTAAGCATGGCAGCCGTGGTTGCATCTTCACACCCTAAATCTCGAGTTTCAAAACGGCTCGCCGCGATCAACGAATCGGCGACGCTCGCTGTTGACTCAAAGGCTAAAGCGTTGCAAGCAAAAGGAGAACATGTAATCGGCTTCGGCGCCGGCGAGCCAGATTTTCCGACACCTGAATATATTGTTGAAGCTGCCGTGCGCGCGTCACGAGATCCGAAGGCGCATCGCTATACGCCGGCTGCAGGTCTGCCGCAATTGCGCGAGGCGATCGCCGTTAAAACTAAACGAGATTCGCAGTTTGATTGCAACGCATCGCGAGTTCTTGTAACGGTCGGTGGAAAGTATGCAGTGTTCGTTGCTTTTGCCGCGTTGTGCGACCCAGGCGATGAAGTGATTTGTCCTGCGCCTTATTGGACAACTTACCCAGAGGCGATCACGCTTGCAGGTGGCGTGCCCGTCATCATTGACACCACTCAAGAAACAGAATTCAAGGTCACGGTTGAACAACTTGAGCGTGCCAAAACTGCAAAGACGAAAGTTTTGTTATTTGTTTCACCAGACAATCCGAGCGGCGCTGTGTATTCGCGTGACGAAACAATTGCAATCGGCAAGTGGGCTGTTACAAATGATATTTGGGTTGTGACCGATGAAATCTACGAGCACTTAACTTATGGCAAACATGTATTCACTTCGATGCCCACTGTCGTGCCCGAGATTGCCGATCGCTGTGTGATTGTTAACGGTGTTGCTAAAACCTACGCAATGACAGGTTGGCGTGTGGGTTGGATGATCGGGCCGCCAGATGTGATGAAAGCAGCAATCAACTTTCAAAGTCACACAACTTCAAATGTTTCGAATGTTGCGCAATATGCGGCATTGGCCGCCGTGTCGGGTGACTTATCGGCAGTCGCGATGATGCGCGAAGCATTTGCGCGGCGGGGTTCGCTGATGCACGAGATGTTGAACAAAATACCTGGCGTCAACTGTATGCAACCTCAGGGCGCGTTTTATTGTTTTCCAGATTTTT
>CAMATY010000085.1 GCA_945861325.1 Ferrithrix thermotolerans DSM 19514 | reverse complement strand
GGGTGGTGCGGCAGTTAGTTTCTTCACACGGATGCGAAAGAAATACGCCGGTGACTGGTCAAATCAAGTTTTTATTCTGCAACGCAAACTTGAAGCACAATTCAATGAACCAAGACTGCCGGCGAAATATCTGAAAGTGCCGACACTATTCGTGATCGCCACAGATGACGAAGTGCCAGTCTGCGAGTTATCAACTAATCGTCAGTGTTTTGATTTGATTAGTTCGCCCAAGCAGTTGACTGAAATCACTGGCGGCCATTTTGGGCTGGCGTATCGCGACACAGAGCCATATCGTCAAGCAACTAGCGCCGCCATCAAATTTCTACACAATGTTTTTGGCTCGTAACTAGCGCAAAATAGTTATCCGCAATGCAAATCGGTTAACGATCGCAATGACAATATTTACGAACGCGCTCGTAATTAGTGCATCGCCGACACCAACTGCCGATGTTGTAGCACCCCAGACGAAAGTACCGATCGCGATACCCAACCACACCATCAACATCGCCAACGATGATCCCCGACCACGCAACTCATTTGGCAGTTGCACCATGAACGCAGAGAAAATTGTATTTAGCATCGCCATCGTGCAAGCACCACAAATGAGAAGCGCAAGAAGCGCTACGAACATACTTGTAGTGCTGGCTAAAACTGCAGTACTTGCAGACCAGGTGCCAGCAGAAAACATTGTGATCGACTCAATGTCGTACTGGGCACGAATCCGTGGCAACACCCAAACGACCGTGACAGAACCAATCCCCAGTGCCCCAGATAGTAAGCCGTAACCACTAGACGCCACACCCAAACTTTGCTTGGCAACGATTGGCAGAACCGAAGTCAGCACAGATGTGACGCCGAGCATGATTGCAAGTCGTAACGCCAAATTGCGCAACGACCGCGTGCCGAGAACATGCTTGATGCCATTTTTAATAAATTCATTAATAGCCACACGGTCATTTGAATTTTTATTTATTGACTTGTTGGTTTGCATTACAACCACGATGCCGACGAAAGAAATTGCGTTGAGTGCGAAGACAGCACCAGGGTTAATCGCGGCAATGATTGCCCCAGCAAATGCTGGCCCGATGGATTGGGCGATGTTACGTGACACGGCATCGAGACCAATTGCTTGCGGAAGTCTTGACGCATCAACTAGTTCGGGGGTGATCGCCATAAACGCCGGGGCAGAAAGTGTGAGCGCTACCGATTCAAGAAAAGTGCCAAGAATCAAAAGTTCGGCGGTCAGACCACCCGACCATTGCAATATCGCAAGTGATACAGCGATCATTAGCGCCAAAAGAGAGGCAACTGAAATTAAGCGCCGACGATCGACCATGTCGGCAAATGCTCCTGCATAAAGTGCGAGCAAAAAACCCGGCACTGCCCACGCAGTTTGCACAAGGCCAACGAGCGTTGGTGAATCTGAAATCGTTGTCATTGTCCATGCGGCGGCGGCGATGTGCATAAAGGTGCCGATATTTGAAACCAGACCCGCAATCCACAACGCTCGAAAGATGCGAATTCTTAGCGGCGACCATGGACCCTGCACATGACAAGATTACAAAACTAAGTAGATCGCAAGCATTCGTGGCGATTGAGTGAATGTGATCAAGGTAGAATTTTCAACAGGAGCAACCAGCCGATGACGATTTTGACTCAACCCAGTGTTCTTCCATCAGCAAATGATGTCTGTTGGTGTGGCAGTGGGCGAAAATATAAACGCTGCCATAAACCACTTGAAGGTCGCGTGCAGCCAGGCGAAGTAAGTCCGCGTCGCAGCGTGCCAGGCAGCATTGCCCGCCCGCCATATGCCGACACTGGCGAAGTTACGAGATGGAACGAGCCGGCAATCAAATCTCCGGAGATAATTTCACGAATGCGTCACGCTGGCGCGGTTGCCGCTGAAGTTTTGCGTCTGGCTGGGCAAGCTGTAAAACCCGGCGTGACGACTAACGAAATCGATATTTATGTGCATGATCTATGTATTGAACGAAACTCTTATCCGAGCCCGCTCAACTACATGGGCTATCCAAAAAGCGTGTGTACTTCTGTTAACGAAGTGATCTGTCACGGAATACCTGACTCACGCAAACTCGAAGAGGGTGACATCGTAAATCTTGATGTGACTTGCTTTATCGGCGGCGTACACGGAGACACCAATGCGACGTTCGCAGTTGGCGAAATTGATGCGCAAAATCGGGCGTTGATTGATGACACCGAAGAATGCATCTGGCGCGGCATCGAAGCAGTGAAACCCGGACGTCCGTTAAGTGATATTGGTCGAGCAATTGAAGATCGCGCGAACTTGAACAAACTTGGAGTCGTAAGAGCATTTGTTGGTCACGGCATTGGCGAACAATTTCATACTGATATTCAAGTTCTGCATTATTACGATTCACGCAATTCAGTTGTGATGCGACCAGGCATGACATTTACAATCGAGCCGATGATCACACTCGGTACTTGGCAACACAAAATGTGGGATGACGATTGGACGGCGGTAACTGCTGACGGCTCACGCACCGCACAATTTGAACATATGGTTTTAGTAACCGAGACTGGTGTAGATGTTTTAACAGGTGGAGTGGGCGCCGTTTCTGGTTTCTCCCCTTTCAAAAACTAAAAACATCGATAATTGCCCGACCTGTCACGAGATGTAGCGTTTAGTAAAACTGGCAATGAGGGAAATTTATGGCGCTAGCAAAAGTTAATGGGCAAGAAATTTTTTACACCGATTCGGGTGGCACTGGACCAGTAGTTATTTTGGCGCACGGCTTCTTGATGGATCAAACAATGTTTGATGCTCAAGTCGCGGCATTGTCGCCAGAGTTTCGCGTTATCACCTGGGATGAGCGAGGTTTTGGGCAAACCAAATGGGACGGAAAAGATTTCACATATTGGGATTCAGCCGATGACTGTCTTGGGTTAATGGATCACCTCGGAATTAAAAAATGTGTGATCGGCGGAATGTCGCAAGGTGGATTTTTGTCCATGCGCGCCGCGCTTAAAGCACCTGAGCGTGTGACTGCGCTGATACTTATAGATACTGCGGCTGATAACGACAACGAAGAAACTTTGGCCGGGTATCGGATGATGGTTGACACTTGGGTGCAACACGGCCCGGTGCCAGACCTAACAGGAGTAATTGCGAACATAATTATTGCTGAGCCAAAAGAAAATGCAAAGTCGATAGCCAAGTGGCAGAGTTTTACCATCGACGCAGTGAAAGCGACGGCAAAGTGTTTGCTTGACCGCGATGACATCACAGATCGGCTTAGCGAGATTAAGTGTCCAGCGATAATTTTTCATGGCACTGCAGACACTGCAATTTCAATGGAGCGAGCCGAGAACTTGCGTAAAGGTCTCGTCGGCGCAGGCAAGATCATTCCAATCGAAGGCGCTGCGCACGCATCAAATCTGACGCACGCGCAGTTGGTTAATCCGCCATTGCTTAAATTTTTGCGAAGCGTAACGAAATAAATTGAATCTGTGATCGCAGATAATGATGTAGACAGATATTTGCGGTTTGACCGCGAACAATGGTCAAAGTTGCGCGCGCAAACACCGCTGACACTAAGTGAAAAAGAGCTTGAGGCGTTGCGCGGTATCAACGATCGAATCGATCTAGACGAGGTTGCAACTATTTATCTACCCCTGACACGTTTATTAAACCTCTATGTTGTGGCGACACAAAATTTACACCGAGTTTCGGCGACATTTCTTGGCACTATGGCACCAAAGATGCCTTATGTGATTGGCATTGCCGGCAGCGTCGCCGTCGGCAAGAGCACTTCGGCTCGAATTCTGCAGTCATTGTTAATGCGTTGGGCCGAACACCCTCGAGTTGAACTAATCACCACAGACGGATTTTTGTATCCGAATTCTGTGCTTGAAGAACGAGGGCTGATGAATCGCAAGGGGTTTCCCGAGAGTTACGACACGAAACGACTGCTGCAATTTGTTCGTGATGTCAAAGCCGGAACAGCAGAAGTTTCAGCCCCCGTGTATAACCACGTTATCTATGACGTGATGGCGAACCATGAAGAGGTCGTACATCAACCAGATATTTTAATTATTGAAGGCTTAAATGTGTTGCAGGTTGGTTCTGGTAATACCGAATTCGTTTCAGATTATTTTGACTTTTCGATTTATATAGATGCTCTTGAAACAGATATCGAAAGTTGGTTCATTGAACGCTTTCAAACTCTGAGAAAAACAGTTTTTCAAGACCCAAATAGTTTCTTCAAACACTTTGCTGATTTGACGCAAGACCAAGCCGTTGAACTCGCCCACGAGATTTGGGCTGGCATTAACGGCAAAAACTTGAAAGAGAATATTCAACCAACTCGAGCCCGCGCATCACTGGTGATTCAAAAAGGCGCAGACCACAAAGTCAACGCAGTGCACCTGCGAAAACTTTAGGGCGATTTCCTGAGTTAGGCTTAAGTCTGTGTGAACTAAAAAAGGAATGATTTTGGATTCTGAAAAAACTGATACACATTATTATGAAGAACTTTTCGAGAAGACTGCAGCCCAAGCCGCCGAAACTTTAGGTTCGCATTACAACTATTCATGGAAAACTGACCCACGCAGAATGCTGTTTGCATTTTCGCGATACAAGTTCGTCGCAAAAATGTTCGAAGGTTTTGATCGGGTTTTAGAAGTCGGTTGCGGGGATGCTTCGGCAACAAGGCTCGTTCAGCAAACTGTAAAAAAAGTCGTAGTCACAGACTTTGACCAAGTATTTATTGACGATATTGAACGTCGTCAACAACCAGACTGGCACCTTGATGCGAGGGTCCATGACATGGTCGCAGCACCACTTCAAGAGAACTTCGACGGAATTTTTAGCCTTGATGTTTTAGAACACATTGAAAAAGCAAATGAACTTGCGTTTTTAAAAAACATTTGCATCTCGTTAAACGAGCACGGCACGTTCATTGTTGGCATGCCGTCTCTTGAATCTCAGACATACGCCTCAGATGCCAGCAAATTCGGCCATGTCAACTGCAAATCAGGGCCAGAATTACGTGATCTCTTGAAGAAATATTTTCATTCGGTTTTCATGTTCTCAATGAACGACGAAGTTATTCACACCGGATTTTTCCCTATGGCGCACTACTTAATTGCGGTTTGCTGCGACAAAAAATAGTTAGCGGTGCAATGAGTTGAGATAGTTATAGACAGTGATTCGTGAGACGCCCATTGCGTCAGCGACATCTTCAACTGCGCGACGCAAAGTGAACGCACCGCGTTCGTCCAGTATTCTGATCGCTCGTTGTTTTAAAGTGCGAGACAGATCTGAAAGTTTTGCGCCAAGTTCACGCTCAACAGCCTCAATCATCCGTTCTAATGCGCCATGTAACGCAGGCAGCCGAATAGCTGCAACAATAATGCCGTCAACTTCGAGCGTTACATCTCCAGGCCTAATGTGATCGGGATCAATCACCGTCGCGCCAATCGCAGCGATCAGTGGATCAAGTGTTGCTAACAGTGGATCTCGTTGAGTTGCTTTCATTAGTCGAGTCGCGAAACTGCGATGTTTACAAATGTCGCGCCGTGTTCATAGGCGACACGCAACAAATCGCCAACAACAACAGGCAAACTTTCGGCGTCAACGCTAAACAGCGAACCGAACGGACCGAAATCTACGGCGATTCCGTGTGCCTCTACTGCGGCAACTGCAGCAGTTACATGAACCCCAGGTTCACCATCTATAAATGGCTCAATCGTAAATTCAACACTCAACATATGCCCCTCAATCTATACAAGCGATTTCGGTCGGGAACTTATTCGTCCATCTAAACCGTCATAGGTACTATTAAGCATGGCAAAATCAGGATCAAACACACCAACATCGGCATCTCAAGAACGACACGGTGCAGCGGTTGGTCTTAAAGATCAAGTTAGCGGATTAATGGATGCCACGATTGCATTACGTCGCAATCTGCACAAGTGGCCAGAGATTGGCAATACTTTACCGAAAACTCGCGAGCAAGTTTTAGGTGCGCTTGAAGG
>CAMATY010000084.1 GCA_945861325.1 Ferrithrix thermotolerans DSM 19514 | reverse complement strand
TACGGTTCAACGATCGCAAAGCCCGTTAGAAATTTGTCAATAACACCAATATAAATCACTGCTAAGTCTTTAAGACTAATCGCTTTGCCAAAAGATCGAAAACTATTACCGATGAGAAGTTACTCTACTAACCGTTCTATAAAACAATTTCAAATTAGACCTCTGAACTAGACGGCTTAACCCATTGGGAGTATTTTCGTAGACTCTAAACTGGTTTGCTATGTGCGTTTTTTGCGTATCCGAAAACCCGAACCTAAACCTAAACGCATTATCCTGTCTTCGAATATGGTCTGGATGGACTTTGAAGTTCTGATCAGATATTGTCAAGAAATCAAACGAAAAATCATCTTCATAAACCTTAAAATCTTCAGAAATAATATCCTTTTTTCTCAATAATATGTACTTTCTTAATTCTGACAGGTAGTCATCCAGATTGTCGGAAAGGAGACCACGATTTGACAATAGTTCTTTAGCTGCAGCAAAAAGCAATTCACATATGTCATCAAAATTCATTAACAAATCACTTCGGCATACCAAGAGTTCATTTATCCCAAGCTCTCCCCCAATGTAGCGATTCATAATTTCTGGAATTAACGCAATATTCTCCGCCTCCGATGCAGTTTCATAAAGGTCGATAGAAGTATGTACTACAAATTCGTTAAATATGGCGGCTACCTTCTTTGATCGAAGATGAGGTTTTTCCAAAAGAAATATCAACACATCAAAATACGGCACCCCAAGCACATCTAATAGATTTACAAGTTCGAAAAATATCGCCCCATTATAAAAAGTTTCGACAATTAGATTCATCGTTCGACACTCAAGGTAGTCCGAAAATGAAAGCGACTTTGTCGAAATGATAATCTCTTCAACTTCTACTATGGGGACCAATTCGCCATATACATCATAAACTCCTACGCATCCTGCAATCGTACGAAACTTTGTTTGCAATTGATGGCGCGATCGAGTGGACTCCTCCGCCATTTCTGTGCCCATCAGTAACATCGCCTGGAACATTCGCAAATGAGTGACTTGATGAATAACTCCGAAGCGCAAAGACTCCAAATGTTTATCTTTCGTATCGCCAGGGAGACCTAAAATAACCTCAGAATGCGTCTTGCCATTTTCCAAGCTGTTGCCGAATTCGATCAATTCCTTGTAAGATTCGCTAGAGATATTTGAACGACGCACTTCTACAAGTACCTCAGGATCAGTAGACTGAATGGACGCTCCAGTTGTCCAAGTTCCGTTCAAAATCTTTGCAACTTCAATTATGCGTTCCGATTTATTTTTACCTGCAGAGGCGGAAATTGTTTTTGGCCATCCTGTTTTGAGTTGCAGGTCTGCAATTTTTTTAGCTGTTTCAACGTCATTTAAATACATCCCAAAATTAAGATCAGTAATAATCAATTCATTAATTTGACTTACCTTTGAAGCCACATAAGCCAATTCGTCATCTATTCGATCTTGATGAAACCGAGTAACTCGACTTTTAACCGCTAATCCATCTGCGCAAAACGTACATGTAAACGGACAACCTCTCGTGGTCTCGATCATTGGCAAAATCGGTAAATCAAAAAACTGATCTAACGCACCAGTCAAATAAGGCGACGGAATCATATTAATATCTTTTATCCGCTTATTCTCACCTACTATGAGATCTTCTCCCACTAAATACGCAGTGTTGACTATAGCGAGTTTCGTATTCTTAAAGCTCTCGTAATCAAATTCGTGCTGTAATAGATTATTTAGTACTTCTAATGCACCAAGTTCTCCTTCAAGTTGTACGAAAAAATCTATTGCAGGTTTGGATTTAAGAAATTTAAATTGCTCATTTGGATCTGTTGGGAAATTAGGTCCACCAGCGATTACGACGATCTTCGGCCATTTCTGTTTAGTCTTTTCTGCCACCTTATAGGAGATCTGAGAATTCCAACTGTAATTTGATACCAATAAGACATCGGGTTGCTCATGAATAATCGCATTGATTAAATCGGAAGGGAACTTGAATATTTCAGTTGAGCAATGCTCACCAAAATGCTCTTTCACATATGCAGCTACAAACGAAATTCCTAATGGAAACGTCGGCGCACTTATTCCTTGAGCCGTATGAGTAAGGTCAGCAAAATATAATCTCATCATCATTAATCTTAGCATGTCATAAATTAAATTTATTTGGAAATGAAAAGTATCGTTAACTATTGAACTTTTGAGTTACGGTTCAACGATCGCAAAGCCCGTTAGAAATTTGTCAAGATTTCCAAAAATAGTTAGCAATGCACCTGCGTCGCCATCAATTGTGACTGTGCCTTTTTGCAACTCATCAACAAATGTCGTTGTCTGAGCAATCACTTCTAAAAATAAATCTCGAGTAATTGATATTGTTGCTGCAGCATTAGCGTCATGACGCCCCTGTGTCGCGTACAGCGCCCTGTTTGAAATACCAAGAATCCACTTTTCATCGGGGGTTCCGGTCATATCTGTGAATAACCAGTTGACGCAAAGACTGACTCCACCAAGATTCTCAGAAATCGCGCGCACACCTATCGTGTCAAATACTTGATCAATTGCCATCGCTTTGATCAAACTTCTCGCTCGCACGCGAGCCTCGGCACTTTGGGGTGGGCCATCACGAAGTTCCTGTGCACCCATTAAATAAGAGTTGCGAAATGTTGATGACTCGGACTGATAGCCAAGTTGTTCGAGCGCATCGGCTTGCAGGTTGCGCGCACGAAGATTTTTTGGATCAGCGAATACGGCATGGTTCACCAGTTCAGCCACCCAGCGATAGTCGCCGCTATCAAATGCCTGTTGAGCTACATCTAAGAGTGCGTCAATGCCACCAGCAAGTGCAACATATTTAGCACCAGCCTGTGTTGGTGGAAGTTTGTTTAAGTTTGCTGGATTGGCGTCATACCAACTTAAATATCTCTGATAAACGGCCTTGACGTTATGCACGAGGTCGCCGTAAAAACCTCGGGTGTGTTCATGGGCTAAAAACTCATCGGGCAACACGAGTAGTTCGGCAATTTCAACAGCCGTCATCCCGTGATTTACAAACCGCATCGTTTGGTCATGAATCCAGCGGTAGAGATCGCGTTGCAAAACCAGAAACTCGCGAACATCTTGTCTGCCCCAGCGTGGCCAATTATGTGATGTGAATAGAACATCTGTCTTGTCGGCAAAAAGTTCGATGCTTTCGTTGATGTACTTTGACCAGTTCAACGCATTACGCACGAGTGCGCCCCGAATAGGCACAAGATTATGCATCGTGTGTGAACAATTTTCGGCCATGCATAGCCATCCATGATCGGGGAAGAAAAAATTCATCTCTGCAGGGGCTTCTGTCTCTGGCGTGAGCTGAAACACAATTCGCACGCCGTCAATTACTAATTCTTCACCCGTATGCGTGATATCGCGTGTCGGCGCAAGCAGCGAAGGCGCCGCGGTCGGCACAGAGTTGCCAAGTCCACAGTCGACATGGCCTTGCGGACTTGGGGGCAATAACCGACCGAACTGATAAGTCGCTCGCCTACTCATTGCGGGGCCCGCAATTACATTTTCGGCAATTGCTTCGTGCAAGAAACCTATTGGTGCAATTATTTGGCACTTGCCAGATTCAACATCAGATTTGCTCGTCACACCCAAGACGCCACCGAAATGATCGGCATGTGAGTGCGTATAAATCACAGCCGTCACCGGACGTTTTTCGATGTGCTCAGTCAACAAATCAAGTGATGCCTTGGCTGTGCTGTCAGCCGTGAGCGGATCAATTACAACCCAGCCTGTCGTGCCTTTGATGAAAGTTATGTTTGAAATGTCGTAGCCACGAACTTGCCAAATATCTTTTGCAACTTTGAATAATCCATGGTGCGCGTTCAGCGTCGCATGTCGCCACAAATGCGGATTTACAGTGTTGGGTTGCTCTCTGTCATCGCGCAAAAAATCATACGCACCTGTGTCAACAACTTTGCGACCATGGTCGTCAACAATTTCTGGCTCGGTGCGGGCAGCGATGAAACCGCGTCGCACTCTCTCTAAATCTTGCGGATCAAATTGCCGATCTTTGGGTAATGCATTATGTGTTCTAGTCCACGAAGTGGCTGGTTTAGGCGACATGAAACTTTGGCGAATTTACTGACCGTCGGGCGAGAAGCCAGATCCGCGTGCGATCGGAAAATACTTGTGGTGAAATTGCCCAGTGATTTCAAAAATCGCAGTACCGATTGCTCCGTCAGAGGTTCGCACCTGCATCTCACTTAATCCGCCACCGAGTACATTGTCGGCGCGATTGGCAACTTGGCTGTATCGCTGAGCCCAGCGACCGGTTGCTTCAACACTAATTTTGCGACCACCTTGCAAAGTGAAAACTACAGTGCCCGCTAAACCAACGACCTCATCACCAAATTTCTCGTATGAAACTGGTCGGCCACCAGCATCTAACCAATGCAAGTCATGTTGAAAATCTATAACCGGTATCGGCTCGCTGCCGTCGGCGGGCGCAAAACAACCGTCGGTGTAGACGCGCGCGCCGTTTGGATACTCCCAATGCCAGACGCTGAGCATTCCTTCTTCAAGTTGAATCGGCATCCACATCCATAACGGGCAACGAGCATGGGCACGCACGCCCCACGAATGATCGCGTTGCCCCCACCAGTTTGTTATCTCGTAAGTTTTGTTGTTGTGCGTATAAGTACCGTTGTAAATACCACTTTGAAACATGTGGGACTGATCCCAGATTATTTCGTGCTTGGCCTTCATAGTGCCGCGACGAAGTTGATACGGCGCAGTTCGAGCAGTAAACGTGATGTCGAAACTTACGAGTGTTGCGTCGCTTGCCGCTGCGAATAAACGAATTTCTTTGAGCGGCTTGACAACATCAATCGTGATCGGACCAACACGAAAATCGTCTTGGTCACCGTCAACTTTGCGAGCATGCCGAGCCATGATCGGTGAATCACCAACACGACCCAGTTGCAGCGAATCCATTTCTTGACGCGCCGCAAAATGTGCGAGTGTCAAGATCAATACATCACCAGGCTTTTCACGCTCGTGCATGATAAAAAATAAACTCTCACGCCAGTCATGGTGATAGTGCACAACATTTGGAAATGGCTCGGGGATTTGATGCGCAAATCGCTCGTCAAGTGCTGTGAATTTGGCCATTTTTAAAAGCTCATCTTTCTAAGCGAAAAGTTTTTCGGTTTCAAGATCAATCATTTGCTGACCGTGTCGATTAGCCATCACCGCAAACATTGCGTCGCCCCGTTCGGTTTGCTTGACTAACACAGAAGCGACAATAGCCATTATGTAACCAGATGTACCAAGCAGTCGATATTGGCTCCATAAATTGTCGAACGAAATTTGAATTTTTTTAGCAACAAGACCTTGGTGATAGCGGTTTACTAAACCTTGTTCAAGTTTGCGACGATCGTCAACATTGAAACTGGCGCCGATGAAATAGCCTAAATCTGCTGCACCTGGGAGCGCGCCGACTGTTTGCCAATCGACCACTTTTACTAAATATGGGCTATCTAAGTTATTTTGTTTGATGAACAGCAAGTTATCCAAACGAAAATCACGATGTACAACAGTTATGTTTTTTGGAAACGCACTGTTGTAGCGTTCAATATTCGCGACGAGTCGCTCACCTAGTCTGATCACAGAGTCGTCGACTGTTGCTTCAAATCGCTGTGCAAAAATTGGAAACACCGATCGAAGAAGGTCACCTATTCCGGCCTGTGTTTGGGCACTCTGGCGCGGCAACCAATCAAACGAATCTAATTTCGGTGAGTTCCAAAGTGGCGAATGCAGTTTGACGAGTTCATCAATTGCGGCATTTGCTTGATCAACCGAAGCACCGGCAATCTGATCACCTTGTGACGCATTAAAGATATCTTCAAGGACCAAAACGAAATCATCATTGGGTTGATCAAACCAAACATGTAAACATTTTGGTGCATTAACTTCAACATGATCTCGCATCACTGAATAAAAACTTGTCTCTAGTTCGTAACATCGAGTCGCTCTTGAAGCAGCACGACTACTTTCATTTTGTGACGGCACCTTGACGACAACGCTCTTAGGTAATTGGCGTGCT
>CAMATY010000083.1 GCA_945861325.1 Ferrithrix thermotolerans DSM 19514 | reverse complement strand
CCACCAATTAACACTTCGCCACTTGCATCGCGAATCGCATCAACATCAACTTCTGTCGCGTCTTCCAAAAATCGGTCAACTAAAACTGGGCGTTGCGCCGACAGACCACCTTCGCGACCGAGCGAACCTGCCTGACTCATCTCGTGCATCGCAGCGCGCAACCGAGTCTCGTCGTGGACAATTTGCATTGCTCGCCCACCAAGCACATAACTTGGACGAACCAATACTGGGAAACCTATTTTGTTGGCGATCGCAACGCTCTCTTCAACATTTCGTGCTGTACCACTAGGTGGTTGCAAAATATTTAATGACTGACACAAAGCGCTCCACTTTTCACGGTCTTCGGCAATATCAATTGACTCGCTTGTTGTGCCAGCGATCAGTGCGCTCGGCAATTGACTGGCCAATTTAAGTGGCGTTTGACCACCCAAACCAACAATGATTCGTGGATCAACACCCGATACTTGTTTCTCGGCTTCAATTACATTCATCACATCTTCGTAAGTCAAAGGCTCAAAATAAAGTTTGTCTGAAGTGTCGTAATCTGTTGAAACAGTTTCAGGATTGCAATTCAACATAATCGTCTGATATCCGGCATCTCGCAACGCAAAACTCGCATGCACGCAGCAGTAGTCAAACTCGATTCCTTGTCCGATTCTGTTGGGGCCACTTCCTAAAATAATTACTGACTGCTTTGAACTACCGTGAATTTCTGATTCATCTTCGTAAGTTGAATAGTGATACGGCGTTTGCGCAGAAAACTCTGCGCTGCAAGTGTCGACTGCTTTGTAGGTCGGCTTTACCCCACTTCTGATACGAGTCGCTCTGACTTCGTGTTCAGATCGCTTCCAAAGCCAACCTAGTTGCGCGTCAGAAAACCCAAGTCGCTTGACACGCTTCCAATCGCTGGCAGAGAGGCTCTCGGGCGTTTGCGTCGCGAGAACTTCTCGCTCTTCAACAATCATCATCATTTGGTCGAGGAACCATGGATCAAATTTGCATGATTTAGCAACGGACTCAATGCTCATTTTGCGGCGCAAACATTCACCGATCTCAAATATTCTCTCTGGACGCGGTATCGCAATTTTTGCTAATAGTTGTTGGTCGCTGATCCCATTAAATATTTCTTCGCCTGGGTCACAGTTCAGGCCGTATCGACCAATTTCAAGGGAGCGCAACGCTTTTTGCAGACTTTCAGTAAATGTTCGTCCGATTGCCATCGCTTCACCGACGCTCTGCATTTGTGGGCCGAGTACGCCAGATGTGCCTGGAAATTTTTCGAATGCCCAGCGTGGAATCTTTGTGACCACATAGTCAATAGTTGGTTCGAAGCTTGCCGGCGTCTTTTTTGTTATGTCGTTAGATATTTCGTCAAGTGTGTAGCCAACGGCAAGTTTCGCTGCAATCTTTGCGATCGGAAAACCGGTGGCCTTAGAAGCCAGTGCCGAACTTCGCGAGACTCGCGGATTCATTTCGATCACTACTTGATCACCATTTTTTGGATTAACGGCGAACTGCACATTTGATCCGCCAGTTTCGACACCGACTCGTCTGATGCAGGCAAAGGCTGCGTCGCGCATTTTTTGATATTCAACATCCGACAGCGTCATGGCTGGAGCAACTGTCATTGAGTCTCCTGTGTGAACACCCATTGCATCAATATTTTCGATCGAGCAAATCACGACACAATTGTCATTGCGATCACGCATCACTTCAAGTTCGTATTCCTTCCAACCAACAATTGAAGTCTCGATAAGTATTTCTGAAATTGGACTTGCGGAAAGTCCGTTAGCAACAACTGCTTGAAACTCTTCGATCGTGTTTGCGATGCCTGTTCCTCGTCCACCCAAAATATAAGCGGGGCGAATAATTACAGGTAGACCGACTTTTTTTAATACGTCATCTGCTTGCTTTGCCGTGTGCGCTATTCCGCTGAGAGGAACACTTAAACCAATCTCAATCATCGCATCTTTGAATTTGCCACGATCTTCAGCCGTAGCAATCGCCAGTGCATTGGCGCCAATCAATTCCGGAGTTCCTGGTACTCCTACTTTGCCGCGTTCAAACAAAGTCATCGCCAGATTAAGTGCCGTTTGCCCACCCAATGTCGGCAGCACCGCATCGGGTCGCTCGCGTTCAATAATTTGCTCAATGAACTCAGGTGTCAATGGCTCAATGTATGTGCGATCAGCAAAATCAGGGTCAGTCATAATCGTCGCGGGGTTTGAGTTCGCGAGAATTACTCGGTATCCCTCTTGACGCAATACACGACATGCCTGCGTTCCTGAATAGTCAAATTCGCAGGCTTGGCCAATCACGATTGGTCCTGATCCCAAAACCAAGATCGACTTGATGTCGTTGCGCCTCGGCATTATTTATGATCCATCATTGCCACGAATTCTGCAAATAAATAGCGACTGTCGTGTGGACCAGGCCCAGCTTCTGGGTGATACTGCACGCTGAAAGCATTCGCTCCGCGAACGCGAAAACCCTCGTTCGTGTTGTCATTCAAATTAACGTGCGTAACTTTGGCTTTTGTCCCCAACGAGTCTGCGTCTACACAAAAATTGTGGTTTTGACTCGTGATCTCGACCGTGCCTGTTGCGATATTGCGTACCGGATGATTTGCGCCATGATGCCCAAATGGCAATTTGTAAGTTTTACCTTCAAGCGCGAGGGCCAACAACTGATGTCCAAGACAAATTCCGAATAACGGAACACCAGTGCCAAGCAATTCGCGAATTGTCTCTGGAGCCCCGTGAACCATTTCAGGGTCACCTGGTCCATTGGACAAAAAGATTCCGTTCGGTGATAGCGCCATCACCTGAGCCGCTGAAGTCTTTGCTGGCACAACATGAACAGTCGCAAATTCGGCTAGACAATTCAACATTGTGGTTTTGATACCGAAGTCGTAAGCAACAACCGTGTATTTACCGCTGCCGTGAATATAACTTTTGGTAGTACTCACTTGGGCAACTAAATTTTTACCCGTTGTGCCTTTTTCTGATTTGGCAACTTTAAGCAATTCGTCTTGACTCGCCGTACCAAATGCACCAGGCATTGAACCGCTATCGCGCAACAACCGTGTCAACCTTCGGGTATCTATTCCTGCGATACCTGCCAAATCATTTTGTTTGAGAAACGAGTCAAGTGAATCATCGCTTCGCCAATTACTTCGCCGACGAGCAAGCTCACGAACGATAACTCCACGCGCAAAAACTTTTGAGGCCTCATTGTCAAGTTTCGTGGTGCCATAGTTGCCGATATGCGGTGTCGTGAAGGTAATTATTTGCCCCGCATATGACGGGTCGGTAATTATTTCTTGATACCCCGAAAGACCCGTATGGAACACGACTTCACCGCGTGAGATTGTTGCCTCGGTATCTGGTGAAGAACCAGCTCCAATTGCTTCGCCTTCGAATATTGAGCCGTCTTGCAATACGAGTGCAGCAGATTTTATGTTGCGAGTCATTTTTGAGCTTGACCGTCAATCACTGTTGGTGTTCCTTTAAATAGGGTGTGTCGTATTTTGCCACGAAGTGTCCGACCAACATAGGGCGAATTAATGCTTTTGCTCGCAAGCCTTTCTAAATCAACACTCCAGACCAAATCTGGGTCAAAAATACAAATATTTGCTGGCTCGCCAATCGCTACTGGTCGACCGTGCTCGGCGTCAATTCTTGCAATTCGTGCAGGATTCCAACTCAAAAGAGCGACGACGTCTTTAATCTCAAGTTCGGAGTTTCCGAGAACTACTCCCAATGCAGTCTCTAACCCAAGCATTCCAGGTGGCGCAACATCTAGTGACATTTCTTTATCGCGTCGCGGATGAGGAGCGTGATCGGTGGCTATTGCGTCAATAGTGCCGTCAAGCAATCCTGCTTTGAGCGCTCGAATATCTTGCGCCGAGCGAAGTGGTGGATTCACTTTAAATACGGGATCATATGTCGCTAAAAGTTCTTGAGTCAAAGATAAATGATGCGGTGTCACTTCGGCCGTAATTGGCAGACCATCGCGTTTTGCTGCACGCACAAGTTCAACACTGCGTTCAGTTGAAAGGTGTAAAAAGTGCATTGATGCGCCCGTCATCCGCACAAGTTCAATATCGCGAAACACCATTAACTCTTCGGCGATTGCCGGCCAACCAGGTAAGCCAAGATCTGTACAACATTGGCACTCGTTCATTACTGCACCCTCTGTCAGTTCTGCCACTTCGCAATGCTGTGCGAGAGTTACGCCGAGACCTTTGGCATATTCGAGTGCTCGCCGCATCAGCGAAGCATTCTGCACACCAACGCCATCATCGGTAAACAGCGTTACACCGGCATGTGCCAACTCGGCCATCGGTGCAAGTGTTTCACCTTGACGACCGAGCGTGATGCAACCGCTCGGCACAACGTCAACAAGACCTGCTCGTTTTCCCTGTTCACGAACAAAGTCAATTACTGCAATTGAATCTTGCGGCGGATCAGTATTCGGCATCGCAACCAATGCCGTATAGCCACCAAGCGCACCTGCGCGACTTCCTGTTTCAATTGTTTCTGCTTCTTCTCGGCCAGGCTCTCGAAGGTGAGCGTGCAAATCAACAAAGCCACTTGTAACAATGCAACCACTTGCATCAAGTTGCACATCTGCTTTGAGATTCTTTGCAACTTCGACGATTACTCCATTTTCAATTCGGACATCACTTTTGATTTCACTGTCCCGATTTACAATCGTTCCACCCTTGATCACCACAGTTTTGCTCACGCTTGGCCTCCGAGGCTCGAACCACTGCCAAGCAATTCAAAAAGAACCGCCATTCTTACCGAGACTCCGTTAGCAACTTGTCTATGAATCAAAGAATTTTTTACATCAGATGGATCAATCTGCATTTCAACTCCACGATTCATTGGCCCTGGATGCATCACAATCGCAGAATCTTTTAATTGCGCAACACGCTTTTGCGTCAAACCGTATTGTTCTGAATATTCGCGCAAGGTTGGCACATGACCTTGAGACATTCTCTCACTTTGCAGCCGCAACATATACAACACATCACTCGTCGGAATAACTTCGTCAAGGTGATGATTAATTTGCACTGGCCAGTGCGACAAATCTGGCGGCAACAAAGTTGGTGGAGCAACGACTGTGACTTTTGCTCCGAGCATAGAAAATGCCTGGATATTGCTGCGCGCAACACGCGAGTGTTTTATATCACCAACAATTGTTATCTGCATCCCATCAAACCGTGACTCATGGGTTGCTTCACGAATCGTGTAACAATCTACGAGGGCTTGTGTTGGGTGTTGATGGGCACCGTCACCGGCATTAATAATTGACGCCTTTGTCCACTGGGAGATCTGCCACGGAATACCCACCGACTTGTGTCGCACGACAAATGCATCGACACCCATGTCGGTGATTGTGGCCACCGTGTCGCGCAAGGATTCACCTTTGTTGACACTTGAAGTCGAAACATTAAAAGTCATCGTGTCGGCTGAAAGTCGTTTTGCCGCGGTTTCAAAACTCAAACGCGTACGGGTTGAATCTTCGAAAAACAGGCTGGCAACCGTTCGCCCGCGTAACGCCGGAACTTTGGGCACCGGGCGTTGATTAATTTCTGCCATGTGATCGGTAAGTTGCAAAAGCGCAACTAGACCGTCTACACCCAGTTCGTCAATACTCCGCAGGTGCTTCATTGTTTGTCGCCACTCATTGCAGTGATAAACACGCCATCACTAGTTGCCGAGACATCATCATCTTGTTGTGTTGGTAAATTTTTGCCGACGAAATCGGGCCGAATTGGAAGTTCTCGATGACCACGATCAATTAAAACGGCAAGTTGTACCGCTCTGGGGCGACCGAAATTATTCAAACCTTCCATCGCCGCGCGCACCGTTCGTCCTGTGAATAGAACATCATCTACGAGCACGACTGTTGCTCCTGTCAGATCAAATGGGATCTTTGTAATTGCCCCGAGCGAAACCGGCCGAAGCCCAATGTCGTCGCGATGCAAACTCACATCAAGGGCTCCACACGGAACTTTGACTGTTACTTCAATCAGATTAATTTGACTGGTGATCGCTTCGGCGATCCAAGTTCCGCCACGCTGCAACCCAACAATGGCTAGTCCTTCAACGCCATGATTGCGTTCAACTATTT
>CAMATY010000082.1 GCA_945861325.1 Ferrithrix thermotolerans DSM 19514 | reverse complement strand
CGAGCAGCCGGAACACCGATGACGCTTTGCGCAGTCGCCACACGAAGATCACATGACATCGCAATTTGTGCGCCAGCACCCAATGCGGGGCCGTCAATCGCAGCGATCGTGACAATTGGCGATGTTGCAAGTTGCACTAAAAACTTATGTAGCGCCTCAATAAATTCTGTTTCGTGAACCCCCGATAGATCTGCGCCCGAACAAAATGCTGGCGTAGTTCCAGTTATCACTACTACTCGGGTTTCACGCTTGACAGCTTGATTAAGCGCATCTTCAAGTTCAACAACTGTCTGTTGGTCTACAGCGTTTCTGCGGTGTGGTCGATCGATTGTCGCCACGAGCACAAAGTCGCTCCAAACTAACTTCACCCCCATCAATTACCTCCTATAGAATTTAAATAGTCAAATGCATTATCGCACACAACACAACAAACTGAATAACAAAGTAGTTGCTGCGCTAATTACTAAGCCCGTTACAGATCCGGTCCTTGTAAAGCGAGAGTTGATTTCAAACTGGGCTAAGCGGGCTAGTCGTTTGGGATATTTGCTTTTTGGTGCTTCAATGCTCGCAGTTATTTGGGGGCTGGTGATTAAGTTCACACAAATTGTCAGTCAGATTGCTTCAGCTACTTTGATCGCTGGCTGTGTTGTTCTTGCACCGGCGATACTTGTGCAGTATTCGGTTAAAGCCGCCGTGCGTGACGAACGAGAACGCGGAATCTAAAACGCCATAGACGAGCATTTAGCGTTGAGGTAGGCTCAGGAATATGTCGCACGCAACCGAGCATCATCCGGCGTTCGAAGAATACTGTGAGTGTCTATTTGAACTGGACGAAGATCAGATCGAATTAATCCAAGCGCGGATCGCTGACCGTTTGAAAGTTTCGCGTGCGTCAGTATCGGAAATGATAAAGCGCATGGAGTCAGCAGGGCTCGTCAACTTAAACGGTCCAAAAATCGCTCTCACTGAACAGGGTACGGCACTTGCCGAAGGTGTTGTTCGTAAGCATCGTTTGGCCGAGTGTTTTTTAATTGATGTTCTTGGCTTGCCTTGGTCAACTGCGCACCACGAAGCTTGCAAATGGGAGCATGTCATCACCGACGAAGTTGAAGTCGCACTTGCCAAGATGCTCGGCAACCCGACAGCCTGCCCACACGGCAACCAGATACCCGGATCCGAGCATCAAAGTGTGATGTTGACGCCGCTCAACACAATTGAAGTTGGCGACTCGTTTATTATCGTACGAATTTCAGAAGAGTTAGAAGAGACCGCTGGTGTGCTTGACATTCTTGAATCAAACGAGATGTTTCCTGGCCGACAAGGCGTAATAACAAGTCGCGCAAAAGATGGTGAGACAAGTTTGTTGATGAGTGAATCTGCTTCACCTAACTCAACTGTTGTTAGTTCGTTCATTGGCAGTCGGCTGCTTGTCACATCTCGCAAATAATTCATTTAGTTACCCGTAAGGTCTGGATATGAAAACTCGTTATTTTTATCTAGTTTGTTTAATTCTTCTTGCTTCAAGTTGTGCCACCACCATTAATCAATCGGCTGATACGACAGTTGCGTCAAGTTCTGAACCAATAACTCAAGTAACAATCAATAGTCAATTAACAACTGATGAGTTACTTAGCGAATTATTTCTAGCCGTCGAAGATCTAAGTAAATCAATGCAAAAAACTGAGCGCCCACAAGTATCTCAACAACTTGCGCAAGTGATCTCGCTCAGTGATGCAATTCGACCAAAAATATTGGCGACTAGCGACCAACTTGCATCGGATTTTGATCGTGTGATCAACTTGGCGAAAAGCGCCGTCGAACGCAACCGCCCTGCCGACGCCGACAAATCATTGCGGTTCTTGCTGCTAATTATTGACTCACTAAAAAACTTCTGAACTAGTTGTGTTTTAGCTGTGTTCTAGCTGGTCATTACTTTTGGCAATGGCTCACTGTGCAACACACTCAGTTGTTTCGTAGAACGAGTGAGCGCGACATACAGCGCGCGTAAACCATGCATCTGCGCCGCCACGATCTTGGCTGGCTCGACCACAATCACTCCGTCGAGTTCAAGACCCTTAACCACGCTTACTGGCACAACTGTCAACCCGGATTCGATGCCAGAAATACCGGCTCGACCATGGGCTATTTGTGCTGCGTTCAATGCCACCGAAATATCTTCAGCCATCGCATCGGGGCAAACGATCGCGACATTGCCGCTGCTTAATTCGGCGACCATACGTTGCGTATCTTTAATGAGTTCGTTAAAAAGTTGGTCGGCAGTCGTCGCAATTATTTTCGGTATCTCATCACCTTCGCGAACCGAGATAGGCGATATTTGTGTTGGCGCGGCAGATTGCAAAACCCGAGTCGCGAGTTCCATTATTTGTCTTGGAATTCGATATCCGACAGTCAACCCAATTGTGCGTGATGGATTTTTTTTCGGCAGATGTGCCAGCACTTCCTTCCATGAGGCTGGAGCGTGCGCCGATGTTGCCTGAGCAATGTCGCCAACGATTGTCATCGCTCCGTTTAGTGACCGACGAGAAACCATTCGAAGTTGCATTGGCGAAAGATCTTGTACTTCGTCAATCACGATGTGGCCATAGGTGCGGATCTCATCAGCATCATTAATTCGACCATTTTTTCGCGGTTTTGGCCCAAGCATTGAAAGCGATTCATCTAGGACTGCAACATCGGCTTCGCTGAACTTTGCGTCACCTAGCGACTGCGCTCGTTGACGATGCAACGACTCGTATTCTTCTTGAGTGCAAACTTTTTGAGCAGCAAGTCGCAACAAAGCTTTTGAAGAATAAAGATCGTGCAACAATTCTGCTGCCGAAAGAACTGGCCAGATGTAATTAATTACTGCGCGAAACTCAGGCAGATCATGCAACACGGTTCGCATCGTCTCAATGTCAGAATCTGGATTTCGGCTTGAAGCAATTAATGCTGTAATAATTTCAGTTTCAACCCAATGGTTCGCCGCGTTGTGTCGCCGAAAGCGACGACGCCCTTCGCTGACAATTGTCTTGGATTGATTTACGGTCAGACGCAAATATCCAGCGCCAAATGCAATTTCAACATCGTTGCGCAGAGGTCGTTGCCGATCATGAATTGCTTTAGCAATTATTTGCGACATTCGCAGGTCGCCTTTGATGCGTGCCACTGGCTCACTGTCCTTTGCGGTGTAATTATGTCCTCGCACAAGATCGGCCAACACAACTTGTTCAACGCCGGCTTCGCCGAGTGACGGCAAAACTCGCTCGATGTATCTCAAGAAAACACGATTCGGACCAACGACCAACACACCCTGATCTTCCAACGGAAATCTAAATGTGTAAAGCAAATAAGCGGCGCGATGCAACGCGACAACTGTCTTGCCAGTACCTGGCCCACCTTCGACAACTAACACACCCTGTTGTGGTGAACGAATTATTTCGTCTTGTTCGGCTTGAATTGTCGCAACAATGTCACCAAGTTGACCGGTGCGACCGCGAGACAGGACGCTCAGCAACGTGCTGTATCCACGGAGCGTCGGAATGCTTGACGCAGGCTCGCCGTCTAGACCTTCGTCGTGACCAACACCAAGATGCCCTACACCAAAAAGTTCGTCTTCGATGCCGAGCAACTCTCGACCCTGCACTTGGAAGTGTCGACGACGAGCAAGCCCCATTGGCTCTCTACCTGTCGCGCGATAAAACGGTTCGGCCACGGGGGCTCGCCAATCGACGACTACAGGTTCACGGGAGGAGTCGGCAACCGCAATTCGACCGATGTGAAAGCTCTCAAACGCATCAGGCGACTCAGTCAGTCGATCAATTCGACCGAACACGAGCGCAGAGTCACCCAAGTCAAGTTGTGTTAGCCGACCAACAAGAACTTCATCGAATGCGTTGCGCTCAAATCGCGCTTGAAAAGTTCCGCCCATTGATGCTTCGTTCATTTGACGAATCTTCCAAGCATCGGTCTTTGTGATTTCAAGACATTCGTAGGCGTGGTCAATGAACTTCTGCTCGTCGTCGAACTCAGGGTGCTGTTTGGTCATTGTTTTAGTCGCAGTTTCTGAAAAATAGAGATTTTCAATTCTACCGACTATCAAATGGTTTTTTACTAGCGGATTACTAGACGCTTGCTGGTGACAAAATCGTTAAATAATTCGTCTCACATTGCTGTAATTAGATGCTGGGTTTGACATTGATGCACACATCACAGGCACACTGCCGTATCGGCACTCGCGGGGGCTCATGCTTGATTTTGATGATAAAAATATGCGAATCATCAAGACCTTTTTGCTTGGATTCGGACTATTACTCACAACTTGTTGCTCCGCACCGCAAACTTTAAGTCTTGGTTTGTCTGCGAGCACGATTGACACAACAAGTAGTACCACTAGCGACACAGTTGTTAATTCACCGAGCGAGAATTCTGTGATTGCATCTCACGAAACAGTAAAGTCAGCCAGCACTACGAGCCCGAGCGCTGCTGAAAATCTCGATGCAACCCGAAACTCACTTGTCAGCGAACAATTTCATCAACTAGTGCAGTGGCAAGACAAGTGCTACCGAAAACCAAGTGTCTGTCGCGTTGATGAGTTCACGATTGTCGGTACCAAGTATCACCAAGCCCTAGACGAGCAGATGAGTCTTTACGCCAAAAACAATATCAATAGTCGTCTTGGACACGGCAAACGCGAAGTTGCGATCGAGTCGATCACATTTGATGAAGCTACTTTAGTTGCCCAGGTCAATGCCTGCATTTACGACACCGTGATTTTATATATGGATGGTTTTATTTTTAATAATCACATCACTTCGTCGCATACTCAATGGAAACTGCAGTGGGATAACCCACGTTGGAAGTGGATCGACTTTCAAATTCTTCACCGCGAATACAACACAAATATCTGTCAGGCGCAACAATGAAATACGGCACTGTTTTGATTTGTGTCGCTGCTCTTTTTTTCGGCTCTAGTCCTTCAGCAAAAGCAGACACAACCGGACCGGTGGTCGTGCTCGACGAATACGGATCAGTGGTTGATAGAACAATTATTGCTGGAGTGATTGTTCAGCAAAACGACTCGCCTGGTGGATCAGATGCCTGCCAATGGTCTGCGTCGTTAGTTCGTGATTCCGGACAAGGACAAGGCACAGAAGTAACAAAACAAATTGGATCAATAAGTTTTCGACTTTACGATCGCGCTTGCCCGAGTGAAACTACGACCTATTACTGGATTCCAGAAATCTCGACAGAACAAATTGCTCGATCTGCATCAAGTGTTGTTTACGATTCGATACCGGCGCCATTTGGCGACTTTGCTCCACCTGCTCGCCAAGGATTAATAAATGTCGGCACATGGTTTTGGGTGCTGCCAGCAGTGTGGCAACCGAAATCTGTTACTGCGTGGATTCCAACCCCAGAGGGGCCAATCACCGTGACCACAACAGCGACACCGACAAGACTGGTATTTCATCCCGGCGACGGGTTTCATGGCACTGGAGATAAGGATTGTGTTGGCCCAGGCTTGCGATGGACAGAAATAATTGGCGATCATTTGCCGTCACCATGCATGTATACATATCGGCACTCATCGGCTATAAATTCAAGCGGCCTATTCTCATCAAGTATCTCAATAATTTGGCGCATCACCTGGCGTTCAAGCACGGGAACGTCAGGAACCCTGCCAAATGTAACGACCGCTTCATACCACCAAATGAATATCCGTGAATTTCAGGCCCTAGTTACTTCATAGTCGCCTCATAGGCGTCGAATAGTCGCCTTGCAATCTTGTAGCCAATAGCCCCATTACTAGCCCATCTGCTAGTTCGACTACTAGACCGCCTACTAGCTTCATCCACTAGATCAGGGCTGTCTGGGCAACGGCGAAATGGATGTTTTCGTGCGAGACATCACTTACCTAGCGGTAGATAATCCGCAACAGAGACAAGAACTACCGCGAGATTAGGCCATCACCAACATTGGGAATAGAGCGATTAGGTTGCTACCCTTGTCAAAGCACTTTCGATCATGGGAGTGCATTACAAAATAACAAGAAAGAAGTACAGCTATGCCAACCGGTACCGTGAAATTTTTCAATGACGAAAAGGGTTACGGATTTATCTCGCGCTCTGATGGAGAACCAGATATTTTCGTTCACTTTTCAAACATTGAAGGCACCGGGCGTCGCACCCTTGTTGCAGGCCAAGAAGTCGAGTTTGAACTCGGCCAAGGTCGCAAGGGCACCGAAGC
>CAMATY010000081.1 GCA_945861325.1 Ferrithrix thermotolerans DSM 19514 | reverse complement strand
AGCAATTTAATACATTCAGGAATCATGTCACCATGACTTGAAATCACCGCTGACTCATTAACTGTCTCAAGAAGTTCTAACATTTTTGCAACATCGTTATTTTCAAATAACCTCTTGTCAGTTACGATTTTAATTTTCATGGCTTTGCCAAGTGGCTCAAGGGTTTGAATGCACCTAGTCGCAGGACTCGAGATCAATACATTCGGCGCAAGAACTGAAAGTTTTTCTGCGAGCGCTTCAGCTTGCTCCCAACCAGGTTCGCTGAGTGGTCGCAACTCATCGTCGCCGTCCCATTCGCTGCGCTTTCCTGCTTTGGCATGGCGCACTATAAAAAGAGTCACGCGCAAAATGTAACTTGTTTTTTGATTGATGATGTTTTGAGCCAAGATTTGAGGCACAATTGCACGATGGGTTTCTTTGATCGAAATCGTGACGAACTAGCGGCAAAAGGTTTTGATCAGTCGCGGCTGCCGCCAGGGCAATATTTGACCGATCGGTTTCCCGTACTTCATGTTGGCGATGTGCCAAGTTACAAACCAGGCGAGTGGAGTCTGACAATTGACGGTTTGGTTGAAAAGCCATTCACCTTGTCATTTGATGAGTTGCGCGCGTTGCCAGCGACAGAAATTACAACTGATATTCATTGCGTCACCAAGTGGTCAAAGTTTGACACGCACTGGGCCGGCGTGCGCGTGCGCGATTTATTTGACCGAGCGAAAATTTCAAACGAGGCAACTCATGTGATGGGCCACGCCGAATTTGGTTACACCGCAAACATGCCACTAGCCGACATCATGCGTGACGACTCACTGGTTGTTTACGCTTTCGATGATAAAGATATTGAGCCGATTCACGGCGGGCCAGTTCGACTATTAATTCCACAACTATATTTTTGGAAATCTCCGAAGTGGTTGCGTCGATTAGAACTTTGTGACGCCGACGCACCAGGTTTTTGGGAGCAGAACGGTTATCACATGTATGGTGACCCATTTCTGGAACAGCGATTTTGGGGCGACTAGATTTTTTAGTTTATTTTCTAGTTAAACAGTTGTTGCGCAAAAAGTATCACCCATCGGCAAAGACGATGAGAGTTCAGGATTCGTGTCTCCGTATAGTGCGGTCAACATTCCTTTAACCATTCCGCGATCAACAGCACAAATGACTGGGTGCTCAATTGCCAAATCACCAAACGGGCAATGATTATTTACAATTCGCAATTGATTGTTGTGCTGATCGGTGTGAGCAGCAAAACCATGAGCAGTTAATGCATCAGCAACTGCTTGCATCGCTGAACGCAATGATCTCTGAGTCGTTGCAATGTCGTAACCCTTGAGATTGGTTGCCATCGCCCGACCATATTGCTGACCAACTTCTTCTGCCATCACTGTTGCTTCTTGCGGTGAAAGCAAAGTTAAGGCCTTGCCCAAAAGTGAAAGCACGAGGTCATCACTTCTAACCGGAAACTCGAGAGATTGATCTGGATTCGTCGCGCGATAATGCTTTGACGGGCGACCTGCTCCAGCGCCATCATTTCGTGAAATTTCAACTTCAAGGTATCCACCAGCAGCAAGTTTGTCTAAATGATGTCGCGCAACATTTGAGTGAAGTTCAAACTTCTCGGCTACTTCACTTGCGGTAACTCCATTTTTCGCTTCGCGGGTATGCAAATAAATTGCTCGTCGCGTTGGATCACCAAACGCTGATGTGATTGCTGACACGGTTGCAGCAAAATCGCCGTTATTAAGTTCTTTCGTTCCGCTCAGCGGTTTAATGGCCACGAAGGATACTCTACCTATGCTCGTAGTGTTAATTATTAACACTTTAGATCGAATTGATAGGAACCAAACCCACTATGTCTTTGCCAAGTATTGAACAACTAATTGATGCACTACGACCTGTGCAAGACCCAGAACTGCATCGATCAATTGTCGATCTCGGAATGGTTCGGGATGTTGAAATTAATTCTTCTGGGGCAGCATCTCTAACTGTTGTGTTGACAATTTCTGGTTGTCCACTTCGTAACGAAATTCAACAACGAGTAAATACCGCATTGCGCGCACTCGATGGAGTTAAAGATGTTGCATTGAACTTTGGTGTGATGACCGATGCTGAACGCGTGAAAGTGCGCGAACTTGTGCACGGCGACCCAGCCGCGACCGCTGGCAGCACTCCGGCGCAAGGACATTCAGAAGGCCGAAAGATTCCTTTTGCGCAACCAGGCTCGAAGACTCGCCCAATTTTAGTTTCGTCGGGCAAAGGTGGTGTTGGTAAAAGTAGCGTCACGACAAATCTCGCGGTCGCGTTAGCAACTGCTGGATACAAAGTCGGTGTCGTTGATGCTGATATCTACGGCTATTCAATTCCAAGAATGCTTGGCACTGATCGAGATCCAGTTGTGATTGACAACATGTTGTTGCCGCCAGAGGCTTGGGGAGTTCGGTGCATCTCAATTGGATATTTCGTTCCAGACGGTCAGGCAGTCGTTTGGCGCGGGCCGATGTTGCACAAAGCACTTGAACAATTTCTGACAGATGTTTATTGGGATGAACCAGATTTCTTGTTGATCGACATGCCGCCAGGTACCGGCGACATCGCATTAAGCCTGAGTCAATATTTGCCTCGCGCAGAAGTTCTTGTCGTCACTACGCCACAGTTGGCCGCACAAAAAGTTGCGCGTCTATCGGCAGCGATGGCAGCAAAAGTAAATCTTCCGGTCCGTGGAATTATCGAAAACATGTCGTGGTTTATTGGCGAAGATAAAAAGCGCTACGAACTATTTGGCTCGGGTGGTGGGCAATTGCTCGCCGACGAGTTGAAGGTTCCACTGCTTGCCCAGATTCCATTGATTGAGCAACTTCGTGAAGGTGGAGACACTGGGCGACCAATTTCTGCAATCGCTCCAGAATCTGAAGTTGGGCTGATTTTTGCGCAACTCGCCAAGCGGATAGCCGAAGACATGAAACCAAAGAAAGTATTCAGCGCTGCGCTCAAAGTCAATTAATCAAAGTTCAAATAAAACAAAATCGCCGTCTAGTGTGATCTCAAGTTAAATAACAATATTTCAACAACAACAACTACGAAAGAAGCACAAAGTGGATATTCGAATCGGCGTTACGCAAGCCCCGCGAGAAATTTCTCTTGAAATGCCCGACGATGAAAAACTGCATGCGAAAACTCGCGCCGCAGTCGAGGCAGCGCTTGAAGGCAAGGCGGCAGTTTTGTGGTTAACAGATAAGCGCGGCAAAGAAACTGCAATCCCGTCAGCAAAGATCGCTTTTGTTGAGTTCGGTGCGCCAAATGGTGATCGCAAAATGGGCTTTGGCAGCTGACACTGCAGACTTTGTTAGACCGCAAACTACTTTTCATCACGGGAAAAGGTGGCGTCGGTAAATCAACTGTTGCTGCATCGCTCGCTCGGGCAGCAGTTGCCCAAGGTAAAAAAGTTTTGTTGTGCGAGATGGACGCCAAAGGTGCGCTATCGAAATTACTTCAAACAACAGAATTAGGTTTTGTTCCGCGCGAGATTTCGCCGAATCTCTCGGCAATGACAATGAATACGCAAGACGCGCTGCGTGAATATGTCGGCATATTTTTAAAGACTCCTCTTATTGCAGCAATTCCAGGTCTCGCCGGAATTTTTGATTTTGTAGCCGATGCTGCACCTGGTGTTAAAGAAGTTCTCGTTGTTGGCAAACTTTGCTACGAAGTTCGCAAAGGTAATTTCGACATTGTGATCGTTGACGCCGAATCCACTGGGCATATTGTTGCTCAAGTCGCAGCCCCTACGACATTGCGTAATTTTGTTTCGATTGGTCCGCTCAATGAGCAGACACTTTGGATGACTGAAATTCTTGAGGATCCACAAAAAACTGGAGTCGTTGTCGTTGCAACCTGTGAAGAGATGGCAGTCAACGAAGCCATAGATTTAGTTGCTGCATTGCAGTCAAAGACAAATGTAGATACTGCAGCAATTGTCGTCAATCGTGTCCCGTCCGAGGTTTTTACGAAGTCGCAAGAAGTTGTTTTTGCCCAACTCAATCTGGCTAAAAATAAATCGATCGTTGCAAAAAAAATTGGATTAAATATTGATCTGGCGCTTCAAGCAACTGATTTGGGTCGTGCTCGACGCAACTTGGCGACACACCATATTTCTTGGTTGCGAAGTGGCCTTGCACAGCTACAGCCGATTAAAGATTTTTTATTACTCCCAGATTTTTCATACGAGGCGAGTGATGTACTAGTTAATAAATTGTCATCTGAACTTGAAGCCGAACTTTCGTGACAGCGATTAGTGACTTAATTCAGCGCGACGGTCTAGTCGTCGTCTGTGGCTCTGGTGGAGTCGGTAAGACTTCTGTTTCTGCTGCGCTAGGGGTGCTCGCTGCGACGCAAACCCAAAAGCGCGTACTTGTATTAACGGTTGACCCAGCAAAGCGCTTGGCAAATGCACTTGGCCTTTCTGCTCTGGGCAACACCGAGGTGCAGATAACCCCAGAACTTTTCAAAAACAGTAAAACAAAGTTGCGCGGAACACTGGCCGCGGCGATGATCGACACCAAGGCGAGTTGGGACGAACTGATCATCCGTCACGCGCCAGACGAAGCAACAAGAAACACCGTGTTGCAAAATTCGCTGTATAAAAATCTCACTGAGAGATTTGTTCACAGTCATGATTACATCGCAGTCGAGCGTTTATACCAGGCTCATGCATCTGGGGCATACGACTTGATAATCGTTGACACCCCGCCATCGCGCAATGCACTGACAATTTTGGATGCCCCAAAGCGGATGCAAGATTTTTTTTCAAGTCGACTACTCAAATTGTTGACACCTAGTTCGCAGTGGCAACTACTGGCTTTGGCCGCCAAACCTTTCTATGAAATTGCCGACCGTCTGTTGGGTAAAGGATTACTACGAGATGTCGCAGAGTTTTTTACGCTTTTTAGAACTATGGAGACTGGGTTCGTCGAACGGGCTCGCAATGTCGAGCAGTTACTGCACGATTCAAAAACATCGTTCGTTGTTGTGACAACTCTTGAAGATGCTCCACTTAGTGAAGCCGAATTTCTGAGTATTGCGCTCAAAGAGCGTAACTTCACAACTAGTTTTGCAATTGCCAATCGGGTGATTCCAAAAGAACTCAAGAGCGGTGCTCTTTTAAAACAGGCCGAAGTTTTAAAGCAGTTAAGAAACGATGCTGAGTTTACGAGCGAACTTGCCGGCACTCTTACGAGCAGTGAAACCCAAATTGATGCAAATCTTTTGAGTCAAACGATGGCGACAATTGCCAACTACGCACAAGCCACGACACAGATCATTGAGCATCAAACTGCGCTGCTTGACCGTGTCGCAGCTTTCGCCAATAATTTTACATCTGCGCCAATGCTTGAAACTGACATCGCTGACATCGATGGCTTGATCGCGCTTGGTGAAAGTCTGAATATTGGGTGAGGCGAATCTCTATCGGGCAGAATAAGAGCAACGACCATGCCAACACTCATTGAAATAGCTCATGATCAAGGTGTGACCGATGAACGGGCACTGGCACATCTTGGTGCACTCGTTTCTGAGTGGGGGATGCTCGCAGATTTTTGTTTCGCCGACATGTTGTTGTATTTGCCAACTGCAGACAAAAAATGGATAGTCGCCGCACAAGTTCGTGCCGCAACTGGACAAACTCTGTATGACACCGACCTAGTTGGATTGAGTGCCGATTTAATTGAGCAAGCAATGCTAAATCAAGCATTCAATTCGCAAAAAGTTGTGACGGGTGCAATACAAATTGAGTCGCAACAAGACCCCGTGAGCCTGATGGCGATTCCTGTGCGCTGTGATGATCGGGTGATTGCAGTATTGACCCGCGAGTGGTCAACTCGAAGTGGACGCAAGCCAGGACAACTTGAGCGAACATATTTAACGATCTTTGACGAATTCACGAAAATGATTTCATCCGGTTTGTTTCCGTTTGAAGGTCGTGTTGCCGACGCGACTGTTGCCCCGCGAGTTGGCGACGGTGTGATTGTCCTGGATGCAGATGCACGGGTTCGTTACGCATCACCGAACGCAGTTTCAGCGATGCACAGAGTCGGCGTAAGCACAAATGCCGTCGGACAAAGTTTGGCAGAACTTGGTGTTGCTCAAACAGCTGCGCGAAATGCCTACGAGCGTCGCGAACCAGTTGTTGAAGAGTTCGAGCAGACCGCAGAAGTGACTTTACTGACCCGAACAATCCCAACACTAAAGCGCGTCGGCGG
>CAMATY010000080.1 GCA_945861325.1 Ferrithrix thermotolerans DSM 19514 | reverse complement strand
CGAAATCGATCATTGAATAGCGTGAACCAAACCAGCCCCGGAAGCAGCAACAAAAACGGCCAAAGGCTAGTTGGGCCGTCTGAAAGCACTGGGTAAAGAACGAAGCCCGAAAGCAATGCTGTCCACGACCAAAGAATTACGACGGCCCGACGCGGTCCGTGCCCCAATTTGATCAACCTGTGGTGTAGGTGCCCTGTATCGGCAGTCGCAAAACCGACGCCACTTCGAGTTCGACGAATTATGGCAAACATCACATCAAAGATTGGCACGCCAAGCACGAGTAACGGAATCAAAAGTGGTGCCAAAAAGAAATAGGTCTGACCACCGTCTGACTTGATATCTGGACTGGCTCGACCGCCAACGACACTTGTCGAAACAGCAAATAATAATCCGAGTAATAGTGCACCACTGTCACCCATAAAAATTTTCGCAGGATTGAAGTTGTACGGTAAGAAACCTAAACAAATTCCAACAGTGATTATTGCTACCAACGGTCCGATATTTGGTTCGCTGAGTAATCCGTTTGTTCCGAGATGACGGCTGTAAATAAAAAAGGCGGTGGCGGCAATCGCCACGATTCCTGTAGCAAGACCGTCAAGGCCGTCAATCAGATTTATCGCTTGCGTCATACCAAGTAACCATAAAACTGTGAACAGTGGAATCCAATCGCGAGACAGCACAAACACATCGACGAACGGCGCTCTGAAATAAATCATCGTCACGCCAAACCAAACAAGAGCTATTGCTGCGACTACAACACCAGTTACTTTCATTGGCGCCGAAACTTCACGAATGTCATCAACTAAACCAAGAATGAATACAATTAATCCAGCAACAATCACACCGAGCAGTTCTGAGTTGTTGTGAAAAAGCGGATTAAAACGATCCATCTGCCACGCGACCGCGATTGCAACCACGAGCGCGATAAAAAATCCGATACCACCAATGTCGGGAGTCGGCTCGGGGTGACTGCGCCGCTTATCAGGTGTCGCCATCCAGTTATTTTGGCGCGCAAATTTTGCAATAATCGGCGTGGCAATTGCCGTCACTACAGCCGCCACACCGCCGATAAATAAGTATCCAACAAGGTCACTCATCTTTTACTTTGGCGCTAATGCTAAACATTTGCATAAACAGGAAACTTCGCACACAGTTGAGCGACTTTGCCACGAACTTCTGCAATTTTCGCCGCGTCGTTGCGATTTCGCAATGTCGTTGCAATATATTCGGCGATCAACGGCATCTCGGCTTCGCGCATACCTTGTGTTGTCACCGACGGCGTGCCGATGCGCACACCACTCGTGACAAACGGGCTGCGTGGATCATTCGGAATCGCATTTTTATTTAATGTAATGCCTGCAGTATCTAGGACAAGTTGTGCTTCTTTGCCGGTTAGTTCAGCGTCAAAGGGTTGCAAGTCAACAACCATCATGTGCGTGTCTGTGCCGCCCGAGACAAGTCTGAATCCGTGACTCGCAAGTGCCGCCGCCAATGCTGATGCGTTCTTGACTATTTGATGGGCGTACTGACTGAAACTTGGCTGTAACGCTTCGTGAAAGGCAACGGCTTTTGCGGCAACAGCATGTTCAAGTGGCCCACCTTGGCTACCAGGGAAAACAGCCTTATCAATAATCGGCGCAAGTTCTGCGCGACACAAAATGCAACCGCCGCGTGGGCCACGCAAAGTTTTGTGTGTCGTAAATGTGACTACATCTGCAAATGGCACTGGGTTTGGATGTGCGCCGCCCGCAACGAGTCCAGCAATATGTGCAATATCAAACATCATGTAAGCGCCAACTTCGTCGGCGATTTTTTTAAATGGTTCTGGCTCAAGTCGGCGTGGATAAGAAGTCGTACCTGCAACAATTAGTTTCGGTTTATGCTCAATTGCAAGTTCTCGAATCTCGTCAAAGTTCAAACGCTCGTCAGTTGCGCCGACTTTAAACGAGTGAAACTTATACAAAATTCCACTTGCGTTTACCGGGGAACCATGCGTTAAGTGACCGCCGTGATCAAGGCTCAAACCTAAAACTGTGTCACCTGGTTTAAGTAGGCCGAGATACACAGCCATGTTTGCGCTGGCACCCGAATGCGGTTGAACATTTGCATGATCGGCGCCGAATAATTTTTTCACTCTTTCAATTGCAAGTGCCTCAACATCATCGACAACGGCATTGCCACCGTAATAACGCTTGCCTGGGTAGCCCTCACTATATTTATTTGTCAAAACTGAACCTGTTGCAGCCATCACATCTGGTGAAGTGAAGTTCTCGCTGGCAATTAATTGCAACCCAGTTGATTGTCGCACGCGCTCGGCCTCAAGCAGGTCAAAAATTGCAGTGTCACGATTCGTTTCAGATGGCCAGGTCATTATTTACTTCTTTCGTTTTAAGGTCTTTTGTTCTCTGACAACTCAATTTCACGAAGTTGCTCAACTCTGCGCTGATGTCGACCACCTTCAAATTCGGTGCTTAGAAACTTATCAACTATTTGTTCTGCAAGTTCTGGCGTTACGACACGCGCGCCAATCGACAGCACATTGGCATTGTTATGTGATCGTGCCATTTCTGCTAGATAAAGATCGTTGCACAGCGCTGCACGCACACCGTTTATTTTGTTGGCCGCAATTTGCTCGCCCTGCCCGCTACCACCGAGAACGATTCCGATATCGGCTTTATTGTCGCGCACCGTCCGAGCAACATTGGCACAAAATTCCGGATAGTCAACACTCTGGGTTGAATCTGTTCCGTGATCAGCAACTGAAAAATCTTTTGCGTTTAGAAACGAAATTAAATGTTGTTTTAGTTCAAAACCAGCATGGTCAGACCCAATAGCAATGCGTTTCACGCTAAAAGTGTATTGCACCGCGCAGACTGCCTGATATCTCGGTGAGCACCAAAAGTTACCGCCTATTGTGAGTAGTCATGTCACTTGACCCGCGAACTCCTGTGCTTGTTGGGCAAGGGCAGATTCTCAATCGTGCCACGAATCTGGCCGATGCACGCGAGCCTGCGTTGCTGATCGCTGACGCGATTCGTAGTGCGACAACTGATGCTGGCTTGAGCACTGTGCCCGATGTTGACGCGCTAAATATCGTGCGAATGTTGTCGTGGAGATATACAAATCCTGCACACACTGTTGCCGCACTTCTTGGGATAAATGCACGCATGCTTGGCATCACTCCGCACGGAGGCAATATGCCCCAATTAGTTGTCAACAAACTCGCTCACGAAATTCAAAACGGAGAACTAGACATCGCGATAGTTGCAGGTGGTGAGTCAAGTTATTCGCGATCTCGGGCGCACCGAGAAAACGCAACACTCAATTGGACAGCAGAAACACAGGGCACTCCAGCACCGCTACAAGTTATCGATGATGCGGCGATGAGTAGCCCTGAAGAAATTGCGCGCAAGATTTTTCTACCAGTGCAGATTTATCCAATGTTTGAAACTGCGATTCGTGCGAGTGTAAATCGCAGTATTGACGATCAAGAAAAACTGATTAGCGAATTGTGGTCGAGATTCAGTGCTGTCGCCGCAACAAATCCGAACGCCTGGAGTCAAACTGCGCTCAGCGCGGATCAAATCAGAACTGTCACACCAAAAAATCGGCTGATCGGCTCGCCATATCGCAAAGTAATGAACTCAAACAATCAAGTTGATATGGCTGCGGCCTTGATTATTTGCTCAGTCGAAAAAGCAATGCAACTTGGTATCGCCAAAGATCGCTGGGTTTTTCTCGCTTCGGGCACCGATTGCCATGAGCACTATTACATCTCGAATCGGTTTTCATTTGCCGACACACCCGCCGTGCGTCTTGGTGGCGCAATGGCGTGCGAACTCGCTGGCGTTTCGCTTAGTGATATTTCGCTGGTTGATTTATATTCGTGCTTTCCATCGGCGGTGCAACTCGGCGCGAAGTCTCTGAACCTTTCACTCGATCAACAACTCACAATCACCGGTGGCCTTTCGTTTGCTGGCGGCCCGTGGAACAACTATGTGATGCACGCGATCGCAACGATGATGATCAACCTGCGCCATGACAATAGTTCGACACAAAACGGTTTCATTTGGGCCAACGGCGGTTACGCCACGAAACATTCATTTGGTGTCTATTCATCAACGCCACCTGCAAACGGTTTTCGAAGTGGCTCACCGCAGTCAACGATTGATGCGCTTGAACAGCGCGAACTTGCTTCGACTGACCAAGCAGCCAGCGATGTCGCCGGGCAGGCAACAATTGAGGCTTACACGGTGATGCACAATCGCGACGGCGAACCAGAAACTGCCATCGCCGCAGTGTTGCTCAAAGACTCACGCCGTGCATGGGCAACTTCTTTAGATCTTCAAGTCGCGACTGCATTGTGCACCGACGAATGGGTCGGCCGTAAAGTAACCCTCACCACCGACGGCATTCTGCAGATTTAACCCACCGAATTAATTTTTGCGGGCGAGGGCGATGCGGTCGCGCTGAGAATAATCTTCGCGAATTTCAATATCTCGAAAATTATTTTCGTTCAGCAAAGTGTGAATCTCTGCACCTTGCTCGTGCCCAATTTCGAGAACAAGCCAGCCACCAGAAACAAGCCACTGCCCAGCCTGCGAAATGATTTGGCGATAAGCATCAAGTCCATCCGAGCCAGCGAACAGCGCAAGATGTGGTTCATAGTTGCGAACTATTGATTCAATATTCGGGTCATACAACGCAATGTAAGGAGGATTACTGACAACCAAATCAAAACTGTTCTTGAGTTCGCTTGGCAGAGCCGAAAACCAGTCGCCCTGCGCAATACGAACATCGCCATCAACTAATCCAAGCCCAGCCAAATTTGCACGAGCAACATCTAATGCATCATCTGAAAGATCAGTCAACCAAACTTCAGCACTCGCAAGTGGCAACTCGCTAGCGATTGCCAAACCAATTACTCCGCTACCAGTGCCTAAATCTGTGATTCGCAATTTGCGGTCTATTTTTTGCTGCGCATCACGCATTAAATCGATCGCAACTTGCACAACAAGTTCAGTTTCTGGGCGCGGAATCAACACTCGCTGATCAACAAGAACATCCAGATGTCTAAATGCCCAGCGACTCATCACATATTGCAACGGTTCGCCAGCCAATCGCCGGCCGACTAATTTTTGTAATGCAAGACCACAACGCTCGCTCACTAAATCAGACAACGCCAAATCAAACTCGGTACGGTCTAATCCGCTTGCATGTTCACATAGCCATCTGGCTTCTTGCTCATTGCCGAGATCAATAGCAGTCGCTTCTAGCAACTCGCCCCATGAAATTGTTTCGTCGCTATTCACGACAAAAGTTATTTCTCGCCAGAGTCTGCCAACTGCTCGGTCTGATATTCAAGCGTTAGCGCATCAATCACTGGATCTAAATTACCTGCCAAGACATCTTGCAATTGGTGAAGAGTGAAACCAATTCGATGATCAGTGATCCGACTGTCTTTGAAATTGTATGTACGAATTTTTTCGCCACGACCGCCACCGCCGACTTGTGCTTTGCGCTCGGCCGAAGCCCGCGCCTGCAACTCTTCTTCTTGGCGTTTGAGCAACCGTGCACGCAAAACTTGCATTGCCCGCAATCGGTTTTGCAATTGGCTGCGCTCGTCTTGCATTGCGACGACGACACCACTTGGTCGGTGTGTGATTCGCACTGCCGAGTCAGTGGTGTTAACACCTTGACCGCCAGGGCCACTGGCGCGGTAAACATCAATCTGTAAATCTTTTTCGTCAATGTGCAATTCAACTTCTTCTGCTTCGGGCAGAACCATCACAGTTGCTGATGAAGTATGAATTCGACCTTGATTTTCGGTTGCTGGCACTCGTTGCACTCGATGTGGGCCGCCCTCAAACCGCATTCGTGTCCATGCTGTCTCGCCCTTAAAGATCATTACAACTTGATTAATTCCACCTTTGGGCGAAAGATCTAATGACAAAACTTCAACCGTCCAGTTATTGCGTGCGGCAAATGCTTTATACATGTCAAATAAATCAGTCGCAAAAAGATTGGCTTCTTCACCACCTTCGGCTCCACGAATTTCGATGATGATGTTCTTGCCAGCATTCGGATCAGGAGGTAGCAACAAAATTTTGAGTTCGTTTTCAAGCGCCGTAATTGTTGCCGTCGCAGAAATCAATTCAGTTTGCAACTGATCTCTTTCTACCCCGGTCGCATCGGCGATTAACTCACGCGCCGCACCAGCGTTACCAGTTGCTGTGCGATATTTTCGAATGCACTCAACAAGAGGCGTCATCTGTTTATATTTTCGCGAAACATCACGCAATTTGTCCTGATTTTCAAGCAC
>CAMATY010000079.1 GCA_945861325.1 Ferrithrix thermotolerans DSM 19514 | reverse complement strand
CGCCGTTGTCAGTGCTGGAAGCATTTCGAGCATCGTTGCAGGTGATAGCCAAAGGTGTGGGTCGCCCCCCGCGTGCCCGTCGCCATCGCCATGGTCACCGCCGTCGTCTTTGTGTTCGTCGCCGTCTTCGGTCTTGCGCACGGTGATGTGTTCACCAACTATGAAGATGTTGCCACTTGAGTCGGCAATGTTTTCGAGAACTTCTTCGAGGCCTTCTTCGAATTCAAGACCGTTCGATACGACAAGGGCGGCATTGTTGATTGATTCAATATCCTTGGCGGACGGTTGAAATTCGTGCGGGTCTTGGCCATCTGGAATAACCACATTTACGCTGGCGCTATCGCCAACGAGTTGTGAAACTATGTCGCCAATTACCGAGTAGGTAACAGCGATGACCGGCAAGTCTGCAACAACAGAATCAGTTGTTGTTTCAAGACTCGATTCGTTTGCGGTGGTCGAATCGTTAGAACTACTGCAACTGGCCAAGACGCCGAGCGTCAAGGCGATGCCAAATAAATTACGGAACTTCTTTGTGCTGTTTTTTGTCATCCTCTGACTATATCAGTTTTGAGAATGATTCTCATAATTACAGACTATTGTTTTTAGGCGCCGAGAGCCTTGTTTATTTGCTCAGTTAATACATCTGTTTCGATTTCTCCGCTGACTCGCAGTGCGACTTTGCCTTCGGCATCAATCAAAACAAAGAACGGAAAACCCGACACGCCCATCGCACTTGCAGCGGTTTTTTCGCCACTGTCGGTCATAACTGGCCACAATGCAGGAAACTCTTCGCGAGCCAACCACTCTGATGGCGGGAAGTTCGGCGACGCAGGATCAGTCGAAGTGGTAATTGCGATCACATCAAGACCACTAGGCACTTCACCTGCACTATTCCATTTCACAAGCAGTGGTACTTCGCGTTGACAAAACCCACACCAGTGGGCGAGAAAGACCAGCAACGTTGGCGTGCCCGGCGTGGTGACGATTTTGTTGCCAGTGAAACCTTGACCAGTAAGAACTGGTGCCATCATGCCGATCGCCGGATCGGTTGGCGTGCCTGAAAATTCTGGAAGCGAATCGCCGACGACTTCAACTTGGCCAAACTCTTCGACACCCTCAACGACTTCGTCGCTGCCAGATTGTGAAGCGATTGCGATGATTGCGGCAACTGCGATCAAGGCAGCGATACCGCCGATCAGCCAAACTGATCTGTTCGAAGAAGATTTTTGTGTTGCCATGATTCCTCTATTCCAATATCTCTTTATTTCTCTGTTGAGCGAATTGTAACTAGAACGATTGTCGTAAAGAACGCGGTGAATGCCATAAATGAAAGAGTCACAAAACCAAAGTTTTCAAACCAAACAACTGAGCAAGGCAGATTTGCGTCGCAAACCCCTGCATCAAGATCTGGGAAGCGTTCAACGAACCAGTGGTAAACAGCAATTGCTCCGCCGACAGATGCGAGTGATACTCCAGCAGTTTTCATGAACTTAAACTTCTTAAAGTTTGCGACCACTAGCAAAACGGCCAATGGATACATCGCTGCCCGTTGATACCAGCAAAGCCGACAAGGCACATAGTTGACGATTTCTGAAAAATAGATACTGCCGAACATTGCTGTTGTCGTGATTAAGGCAGCGAGCGGTAGTGCAATTTTTTGAACTTCAACCAAAAGATTTTTAACTTTAAAGATTCGCGCGAACAAGACGATGAGGCCAAAACCGAGCGTGCCAAGACTGAGCATTGCGAAGAACAGTTCGAACACTTCGTTGTTCATGGTGGGCACTACGCTAATTGAGGGAACCGCAAAACAGAATCAGTGATAAATACATAACGGAGTGATAAAAATGTCAAGTCTTAAAGATCAACTGAAGGCAGATTTGACCAATGCGATGAAACTGCGCAACGAAGTTGAGACTTCGACGCTGCGCATGACATTGGCAGCGGTCATGAACGCCGAAGTTGCAGGCGCCGAGGCAGTTGAACTAACGAACGAGCAAGTTCTGGCTGCGATTAGCGCTGAAGCGAAAAAACGCGCCGAATCGGCAGACATATATAAGGAAGCAGGTCGCCACGACGCCGAGGCGGCAGAACGGGCAGAGTTGGCGATTCTTGAGCGCTATTTGCCGGCCCAGATGAGCGACTCAGATCTCGAGAAGATCGTTGAATCGGCGATTGCCGAGGCGGCAAAGCAAGGCCTGACCGGCCCGAAAGCCATGGGCGCCGTGGTCAAAGCCGTGCGCGGGCAGGCAGGCGCGGGCGCAGATGGCGCCAAAATAGCAAATTTGGTGAAGTCAAAACTGGCTTAATTACGCCAGATTATTGCTTCAAGGATGATTTTGACAGACCAGTGTCGAGAAGGTAGCGTGCCCCTTAGGCCAAATGCCTTTTTCCGAAGGGGGAAATAAGAAATGAAGAATTTATTCACATTCAAGAAACGCAGTGTTGCGATAGCTTTAGCGGTGACACTTGTTGCATCTTTGAGTCCGTTGGCTCCGACAAACGCTGCCGCGAAAAAAAGTGGTGGAGAACTGACTGTTGGAGTTTTCAATTCGCTTCTTAGCAGCTGCTATTCGCCTAACGCTTCTAACTCAGCTTTGGGAATTATGAGATCTGTATACGAGGGTTTGTTCGAACAAAAAAGGGATGGCACGCTTTCTCCGAATCTTGCTGAGTCTGTCACCCCGTCATCTGACTATAAAACATGGACGGTGAAGTTGCGTTCTGGAATTAAATTTCACGACGGCACCCCACTTGATGTAACCGCGCTCATTACCAACATCGAGGCATCACGCGGAACGTATTTCGCACAAGTCGCAGCAACAAGGGGCCTCGCGGCTGCTCAGGCGGCAGCTCTTCACACGCTGAGCTCAGGCATTCCTTTTGTTGCAAACATCAAAGCCGTAACCGCAACTGGCTCTCTCTCGGCTGCAATCTCTTTATGGAATGGACAAAAGGACTTCGATGAAACTTTGTTTGCTTCAGGACGTCAGTTCGTCAGAGCGATATCAGATATTCAAAACCCAACACAGTGTGCGACTGCTGGTAAAGGTACTGGTCCATTCATGTTCCAGAAACTCACACCAACACAGGTTGTCTTGGTGCGCAATCCGAATTACTGGCGCAAAGATGCAGACGGTGTCCAATTGCCATACCTTGACAAAATCACATTTAACTATGTAAACAATGCAAGCCAACGCGTCAAAGGTTTGAAGTCAGGCACACTTGATGCTGCTGGTTTCGGTGGCGGTGAGGCAAAACAGGTCTTTGCCGCGAAATCTGTAAAAGGTGCAACTCTTGTTTTGAGCCCAGCCGACTACTACGGGTGGAGTATGTTCAACCATGCGATTGAGCCGTTTAATAACGTCAATGCCCGCAAGGCAGTTGCTTACGCTTATGATGCGAATCGCTTATTCGAGCAGTTCAACTGCTACAAGGGAACCTGCTTGGGCGAAGCGCCAACATCGATCGTCGGTAAAAATAACATTATGTACAATAAGAAATCTTTCATTACCTACGATCTAGCCAAAGCCAAAGCAGCAGTGGCGGCCTATAAAAAGGACACCGGCAAGGCTTTGACATTCTCATTCCCTGCCGACACCAGCGCTGACTCCCAGGCAGCTGCCAAAGTTTTCAAGCAGATGATGAAAGCAGCAGGAATCACAGCGAATATCTCCACCGAGGATACGGCGACGATTACTGCTAAAGCATTCCCGTCACCTACATCGGGCAAAGTAAACGAGTACCAGCTTTACCCGACGACTCTGGCTGAAGGAACTGGCACCTCGTTTACCTTGCCATTCCTCCAATCAAACGGTTTTTATGCCCCAGGCAACCAGTTTCTGGCTGCCATGGGTGCATTAGCACCAACTTTCGTTGGTTTTGGTCGGGTAATTAATCCAGCTCGCTTTTCGGATAAAACCCAAGATGCGTTGGTGTGGGCTGCGCAATACGACACCACAGCGACACGTAAAGCGAATTTGATGAAACTTACCGAGTATCTACAAAGCAACGCGTCAGTTTTGGCAGGGTCTTCGACGCAAATCGGTTGGGCCTTTAATGCAAATGTGAAAGGTTACGAAAAATTCCAACTCGCAGCAGGGGGTTCACCTAAACCTGTTTCTAATGCAGGCACGCAGTGGGTAGGAGTTTATATAGAGAAGTAATTATCCACCTTTCAGTGGAGAAAATTGGGGCCTGCGGGGATTAATCTCCGCAGGCTCTTTTTTGTGGCTGTATTTTTGAACAAATTTTGTGTCAAGTAGACTTTTTGAGGTGTGAATCTTGATAAATGAACTGATTATGAAGTTGACGATTTTTGGGCGTCGATTCGCCCAAGTTTTAATCGTGCTCATTGGCTCAACTTTTTTACTTTCGATGCTGCTTCAGTTGCTGCCAGTGGGTTTGGAGGAGCTCTATGTCGTCTCATTTGATGAGGCAAGTCGTCAAATACAACTAAAGAGATTGCGACTAGACCGAAATCCAGTGTTCGGTTATTTCGGTTGGCTTTGGGATTTTGTTCGTGGAGACTTTGGTCAGTACATTTATGCGGGCGCCGGAGAAAAGCCGGTTTCAGGTCAAATTGCTGCGGCATTGCCTGTGTCGCTGCGTTTGGTCCTCTATGTTCAGGTCATTTCTATCCTTGTGTCGGTACCTCTAGGAATTTACACTGCGTATCGAGCTGGTCGTAAAATCGAAAAAGTTATTAGTTATGGTTTATTCACTCTCTCGGCAATTCCTAACTTTATTCTTGCCCTCTTGTTTGCAGGTTTTTTTGGAGTGACTCTCGGTTGGTTCCCGCCACTTGGATATGTTGGGCCATCAGAAGACCTTGTTGAGCACTTTCGAACCATGGCGTTGCCAGTTTTGGCTCTTGCGATTCCGCTGATCGCTGCCTACACACGCATTCTTCGGACAGACATGATTGCGTCGTTGCGTGAAGATTATGTCACGATGGCGGCATCCAAAGGTCTCAGTAACCGTCGAATTCTCTTCAGACATGTGTTGCGACCAAGTTCCATCACATTGCTGACGAGTGCTGCATTGAATATGGGTGGTCTTATCGGAGGAGCATTAGTAATCGAGCAGATATTTTCTATTCCTGGAATGGGAACCGAAATTGCCATTGCGATTTTTGGAAGACAGTTCTTTGCGTTACAGTCTTATATTGCACTAATTGCAGTGGGTTATGTGCTCTTCAATGTGTTGGTGGATTTATTGATCGGCTTTGTCGATCCACGAGCAAGGGAGCGTCGCCGTGCTTAAGAGATTTTACGCTGCAGACTGGTTCACAAGGGTGAGCCTACTTTGGCTACTTGTAGTTGCGTTCTGTTCAATATTTGGGCGAGTTCTTCCCTTGCCGGATCCTTCGTTCTCAAATTTTGATTCACTCGGTGTCGGCCCGTTCAGTCCGGGGCACGTCCTTGGAGCAGACCTCAACGGTTATGACTTATTGGCGAACGTCGTGGTTGGTGCGCAGACGTCGATGCTAATTGCATTGGTATCAGTAGGAGCAGGTGGCTCAATCGGGGCAACGCTAGGAATAGTTGCCGCGTACAGACGGGGTCGCTTTGATTATTTCGTCAACACGAGTTTTAATATTTTACTTTCAATTCCGAATTTGGTTCTTGGATTGTCACTAGTAGCGGTGCTTGCAACAAGTCCTAACCCGGATGTACAGATTTCTGTGGCACGTCGGACATTTGTCATAGTCCTCTCACTCACTGTGGTGATTATCCCTATTTTGGGTCGCATTGCACGGGGCGCAACCCTGGCTTGGGTCAACCGAGATTTTGTGACTGCGGCACGAAGCATGGGCATGAGAGATAATCAAATAATTTTACGTCATATAGTGCCGAATGTTCTTCCAGCCATTTACGGGGTTGGTTTCTTGGCCGTAGGTGTTGTGATCGTTGCTGAAGGAGCGTTGTCTTTGCTTGGAGTTGGCGTGATCGATGGAATTAGTTGGGGGTCAATGATCGCTCGAGTCGCAGGCGATTTTGAGTTTGCACCGCACTCACTTTATGTGCCAGCAATAGTGTTGTCCCTCACGGTGATTAGCTGTAATCAAATTGGTGACTACTTACGAAGTCGTCTAGATATCCGCGAAGGCAAGATATGACATCGCTGCTATCGCTGAAAGATCTAAGCGTCAACTTTGACACACCGCGCGGCTCGCTTGAGGCTGTACGTGATGTAAGCATCGAAATACCTGCTGGCATGAGCGTCGGTATTGTCGGTGAGTCTGGCAGTGGAAAGACCGTCATGTGTCGCGCCGCGATGGGTTTATTGCAGGGCAGCAATGTAAAGCGCTCGGGCACAGTCGTGTTCGACGGGCACGAGTTGACTGCAATGAGCAAAGAAGAAGTTCGCAATCT
>CAMATY010000078.1 GCA_945861325.1 Ferrithrix thermotolerans DSM 19514 | reverse complement strand
GGACCCTGCGTCAGAAAACCAAGCAAGACAACAACATAGAAGTATTCAAGCCAAGTCAAAATTTGATGAGACTTTACGCCAAGCATTCGCACTGCAGAACAATCTACCTGAGCCCATATCAGCGCAAGAGAACGCGTCGCTCTTGGGGTAAGTAAGTTCGGTAGAATACAAATGTGACCACGACAAGCAACGAAGAGTACGACCTTCTAATCTCTGAGCTTTTTGCCGAGGCTCATGGCTTGCGGATGAAATATGAAGAATTTAGTCAATACACAGAGGCAAAAATTGCCGAATTTGTTCTTGAGCGTAAACCAATGGCGATACAACTTGAACAGTTGTCGCGCGACCTGGCAGTCACAAATGCACAGCGAGCACAAATTCATGCCGATCTCGTTGAATTGACTTCGCGAATTGACGCACTAACTGCTCAGCGCGATAATGCCCGTGCCAGAGTGAAGGTTCTCGAATCTGCTCGGTCATATCGGATTGCTAAGCGACTACGCCGACTGGTACCAAGTTTCTTACAAGGCAAATAATTTAATGGCCGTCCGGCAATATCCGGTGATTATCACCGTTCGTGACCGGCTATCTTGCCTTCAACAACTTTTAAGTTGGTTCAAAAATATGGGCCAACAAGAGATTTGGCTTTGCGACAACGACAGTACTTTTCCGCCACTTGTTGAATTTCTGAAATCAACCAAACACAACGTATTCTTCAACAAATTTAATCTCGGTCACCGCGCCCCCTGGTTGAGTGGTCTTGTCCCCCAATTGGGTAGCGAGCGATATTTCATAATTTCAGACCCAGATGTCGTGCCGGACATAAATACCCCTAGCGATGTCTTCGAAATGTTTGAACACATGCTTCACTCAAACCCAAAAATTGACAAGGTTGGATTCTCGCTTCGCATCGATGATCTCCCCGACCACTTCACCCATAAAGCAGATGTCATAACTTGGGAAACTCAGTTCTGGCAAAATGTTTACTGGCCCGGATACTACAAAGCGCCAATTGACACTACTTTCGCGATGTATCGACCCGGAAGCGGTCATCAGAACGGCAACTCGTTGCGCAGTGGTCCGCCATATACGGCAAGACACCTGCCTTGGTATCAAGACTTTGACAATCTGTCAGAAGAAGACAATTATTACATTCAGCACAGTGACCACCTGATCACGAACTGGAATACTGACAAATTGCCGGCAACCGTGCGCGCACAACTTACAAAACTCCGTGCTCAGCAAAGTGCAGCCGAGTAACTCGAATCATGACCGCAAACGCAATATCGGTGAGTTCTTTATCCAAGAACTTTCGGCTATACCACGAACGTAATCGCTATATCAAAGCTGCCTTCCTGCGCGGTCATCGCGCAAAGTATGAAGAATTCTGGGCATTAAAAGACGTCTCGTTTGACGTCGTACATGGCGCAACTCTCGGGATAATCGGGTCAAACGGTTCGGGCAAGACAACGATGCTCAAATGCCTGACCGGTATTTATACACCAGATGAAGGCTCAATCAAGATTGACGGCAAGCTCGCGGCGTTGCTCGAACTCGGCGCAGGATTTCACCCCGAATTAACTGGTGCTGAAAATATATACCTCAACGGTGCGATTCTCGGGATGTCAAAGCAAGACGTGCAAAACAAGTTCGCGAGTATTGTCGAATTTGCTGGCCTAGAAAAATTCATCGACGCGCCGGTCAAGAATTTTTCGTCTGGCATGGTGGTACGACTTGGTTTTTCCATCGCAGCACATGTCGAGCCAGAAATATTGTTGATCGATGAAATTCTCTCGGTAGGCGACCAAGACTTTCAACGCAAAAGTAGCGAGAAGATCGAAGAGTTCAGGCGTGAGGGCCGAACGATCGTCGTTGTGAGTCACAGTCTGGGCTTGGTACAACAGCTCTGCAAACAAGTCATCTGGCTAGATAAGGGTCAAATCAAACAACTAGGACCAGCAGCAGAAGTAATCGCCGCATACACGGGCGGCAGTTACGCGCAACATACCGAACGAGATGAGTCGTCACGCAACCGTTGGGGCACAGGCGATGCCAGAATCAACTCAATTGAACTTCTTAATCCTGATGGGACGACCGCTGAGGTTATTGAATCAAACGCTGCTGCTCAAATTCGGTTTCAGATTTCTGCGCACACTCGAATTGAATCGCCGATCTTGAGGGTGCAGATTACGCGCTTAAACGGTGACGTAATGTGGGCTACTTCAACCCAGCGCGGCACAAATACGATGCGGGTTCTGGATGGTGCAGCAACTGCGACTTTGAATATTGACTCAATTCGACTGCTTGAAGGCACATATTTTGTTTCGGCGTCGATCACCGACTCAACCGGTGCTACCGAATTCGATCATTGTGAAAATTGGTTGCGATTCAATGTGCATAAAACCAATATGTTTGACGAAGGAATAGTCGCAATTAATTCAAGTTGGAATCTAGAGCGACATCACCGCTAGCGCGAATTAAAGTTCTTCGGCGAGTCGGCGCTTCAATTTGTTGAAAGTTGTGAAACCGATCATCAGTGAAAGCACGGCAGAGACGAACAATGCTCCAAGATCACGCAATTCAGGCGATGTGCCATGATAAGTAGTAGCCCGAAATGCGCGAATGAATACCGCCATCGGGTTCCAGTGCAAGATATTCTGAACGAAGTTCGAGACTTTCCCTTCAATGATTTTTGGATCATAAATAACAGGAGTGGCAAAAAACCAAAGTTGATTGATGATCGTCCAAAGGTACGGCAAATCTCGAAAGAACACGGCACTGACACTCAACACGAGCGCAATGCCGCCGGCGAAACACGCTAGAAGCATCATCAACAACAGCGTCATCGGCAACCAAGGCAAAATTGCGCTGCCGGCGATCAATAGCACCACACAGACCAAACCCATTTCAATTGAGAACTGCACGAAACAGAACAAAACTTGTGAAAGCACGAGACTCTCTCGGGCGAAGGCAACTTTGCGAACCAAGTTGGTGTTGCTCAAAATTGCTTGCAAGCCAACGCTGCAAATTAGCGCAAAAAAACCCCACGGGATTATCCCAGTGAGTAGATACAAACCGTATGTCGTGACGCCAGACGGATCACCAATTGGTGCTTTGGCGCCGAACAACAGACCAAACACAAATGTGTAAATCGCCATTTGCGCCAGCGGATTAAGAAGCGACCACGACCAACCCAAAACTGATCGCCGATATTTGCTGCGAAGTTCACGCAGCGTCAAGTTCCATAACAAGTTGCGCGAAGCAGCAATTTCTCTAATCTGTTGCATCTAACTCCAAGTTACCATTACATCGTTGCGATAGAGTTAAGTCATCTCGCTTATGGATAGCAATTTGCCTGTCTCTCCAGAAACAACGCAACCAGATGTTGCTCTAGAACTTGCGCAAGTCAAACACGAACTTGAACTTGCTGAAGGCAAAATTATGCAACTTGAGCTGGCACTTTTGCAGTCTCGCGACTTCGCGATTGGCGCTGCTGCGGAAGCCAGCGAAGCCCCACTTATCCGCGCGAAATATCATGCAATGTACGTCGAGTCAGAGCGTCAGCTTGGAGACGCCAACGAGCACAACAAAAGTCACTTGGCACACATCGCGCGACTTGAGCAAGCACTGGCTGATCTGCTGAAAATAGATAAAGCCAACAAAGAGCTACGTACCCAAATTGAGAATCTAAAAAGCTCTGCATCTTGGCGAGTCGGTCGAGCACTGATGCTGCCAATACGAATCATCAAGCGCATTGTGAAATAGCGCCGATGCGGCCGCAATTCAGTATCATCACCCCGGTCTTCAATCCGCCGCATGGTGCATTTGAACAATGCATAAAGTCTGTCTACGCACAAACAAACAAGAATTGGCAATGGTGTCTTGTTGACGACAAATCAACCGATGAGTATGTCGCGACTCGCCTAAAACAACTTCAAGTTTTAGACAAACGGATCGTTGTATATTTTCGATCTGAAAACGGTGGAATTATCGAGGCCAGCAATGACGCCCTTTCGCTAGCCACCGGCGAATTCGTCGTACTTCTCGATAACGACGACGAGTTACACACTGATGCCCTTGCGGACGTTGCTGCAAGAATCGAACTTGACCCAAAAATTGACTACATCTACACGGACGAAGACAAAATTACCGTCGATGGCGAACATTACGACGAGTTCAAGAAACCCAAGTGGTCGCCCGAAAGGTTGCTGGCTCACAACTATTGCTCACACCTCTCGGTTATTCGACGAGAACTAGTGAACGCAGTCGGTCGCTTTCGTCGTGGCTTTGAAGGCTCGCAAGACTACGACTTGATCCTGCGTGTGGTCGAGAAGACATCACGAATCGCCCATATTCCAAAGGTCCTGTATCACTGGCGATCGGTGCCAGGCTCAGTTTCTATCGCCGCAAATGAAAAACCGTATGCGCTCATCAGTGCGACAAAAGCCGTTACCGAACATCTTCAGCGAAAAAATATTGACGCGGAAGTTGAAGAGGTGAAGCCATACGCACTATCGAGAGTGAAACGACGGTTAAAACAGAGTCCAAGAATCAGCATTATTATCCCAACTTGCGGTACCAAAAAGTCATTATTCGGGGTCGATACGTGCCTAGTTGTCAACGCCGTTGAAAGTATCGAGCGCAAAACGAGTTATAAAAATTATGAAATCATCGTAGTTGCTGATGCGCACACACCACCAGAAATACTTTCTGAACTGCAACGCGTGAGCCCTTTAAATCTTCGGATAGTTAATTACGAAAAAGAGTTCAACTTCTCGGACAAATGCAATCTTGGAGTAGTTACCAGCGATGCGCCATTTTTTATGCTGCTAAACGACGACACCGAAGTAATCAGCGAAGACTGGCTTGAGGTGATGTTGAGTTACCTGCAAGAACCGGATGTCGCCGCAGTCGGACCAATGTTGTTGCTTGAGGACGGAAGAATTCAAAGTGCGGGCCACTCGCACACGCCATACCCGCACAACTTTTACAACGGTAGATCAATTGATGAACTTGGCGAACTGGGCATTCTCAAAGTTGCGCGAGAATGTGCTGGCGTAACCGGGGCGTGCATGATGGTGCGACGAAATGCGTACTTTGAAGTCGGCGGTCTTAGCAAGTCGTTTCCGCTTTCATTTAACGACGTGGATTTATCCTTTAAATTTTTGGATCGTGGCTATCGCATCATCTGGACGCCGTTTGTGCGACTATTTCATTTTGAAACCGCATCGCGACCGAATTTCTCGACTCAAAAAGAAGTTGAATTGGTCACCAACCGGTGGGGCAACAGAATTTATAGCGACGAGTACTGTCGCATCGAATAGTTTAGTTTTGTGGGCGGGGGGGGACTTGAACCCCCACGTTCTTGCGAACACTGGCACCTGAAGCCAGCGCGTCTGCCATTTCGCCACTCGCCCGAATGGACTATTGACACTAACAGTTATGCACAGATGTGGGGCGTAGAATTGATGCATGTTTGCGCGTGCATATGGCTCTGCAATCAGACCAATCAACTTGGGGCGTGAACTACTCGGGGTTATTGATTCGATGGATCATCAGGCTGCGCTGGATCCACATTTTGTGATCAATCTCAATGCTGATGACTATGCGGCATTTGCTGATATTGAAAAACATCTGCTGCGCGAGTTGACAGAGGCCGCAACCCAGTATGCCGAACGGAACGGTTTTAAACACGATTTACCGATGACTGTTGCGCTGGTGGTCGACGAGTCGCTTAAATCTGGCCGCTTTGCGATAAGTTCTCGGGCCGCAGGCACTCTAGAACACGCGCCCAAAGATGAGTCAAGAGAAACTCTCACCACCAACACAATTCCTGCAGCGCAGTCGCTGATCAATGCAGTTTTGGTGCTGAATAACGGTGAACGCGTGGTCTTAGAAGGCGATTCTTTGAAAATTGGCAGACAGGCTACGTGTCGAGTCGTGTTCAATGACAGCAATGTCAGCCGTGAACATGCACAAATGCGCCGCACTGCCGACGGTTGGAAAGTTCTGGATCTAAACAGCACAAACGGCGTCAAAATCAATGGGCAGAAAATTGTTGCGGAACAGTTGCTCGTAAACGGTGACGAGTTGGCGTTCGGCACTTCAACCGCGAGGTTTGAGATTTCGTGAGCTTCAAATTTGTCGAGAGCCAACTGAACTGATGCTTGTAAAATATGGCGCGGCAAGTGATGTCGGAATTTTGCGTGTCCAAAATGAAGATGCATATTTGGCGCAAGATGGACTTTTTGTTGTCGCTGACGGCATGGGCGGACACAACGCAGGCGAAGTGGCAAGTGCGATGGCGGTCAAGATGCTCGGTGAAGCCCAAGCAAAAGGGATTACTGATGCCAACCAACTTTCAGAAGTAATTAAACAGATTAATCAATCAATTTTCCAGGCCTCGGCCAACCAGACGGATCAGCGCGGAATGGGGACAAC
>CAMATY010000077.1 GCA_945861325.1 Ferrithrix thermotolerans DSM 19514 | reverse complement strand
TTGCGAATGAGACACATGCCTTTTCGAATCGGCCCAGTTGAGCGAGATCAATGGTTGCTCCACATGTTGGCTGCAGTAAATGAGTTATCGAGCGACGATTTAATTCGCGGTGAACTCACTGACTATTTCGTCAAGGCTGCAGAGCACTTGCGCAACGACACCGGATTGCCGATTTCGTCCGCTGATTATCCGCGCTAACGCAAGTTAGCGCAGTGCGTAACACGCAATTGCGGCGGCGGCGGCAACATTTAGAGAGTCAATCGCGGGGTTCATTTCGATTCGTACTTGAATGTCAGAAGCCTCAAGCGCTAGTTGGCTGAGTCCCGCCCGTTCGGAGCCAAATACAAGTGCTCTTGGTGCATTTTGCTGAAGCGAAACTTTAGTTAGTTCAGTTGCCGAACTATTTGGGGTAAGCGCAAGAACCGTGTAACCGCGACCCTGCAAAGTTTTTAAAGTCTCAGAGATGTCGTTGCTTCGCGCGAATCGAAGATTGAATGCGGCGCCCATCGAAACTCGAAGCGCTCGGCGTGATAATGGGTCGGCGCTGGTTGTATCGCAGATTAAACCATTCCAGCCAAGTCCGGTCGCACAACGAACAATTGCGCCGATGTTGCTTGGATTATCGATTGCTTCAGCAACAATCACCCGAGTCGCATGTTCAAGAACTTCAAGTTGTGTCAACGGAGTTGGGCGAAAGAAAACTCCGAGTGCACTAAGTGGTACGCCGAGACCTGTTGCCTCTCGACGAATATCAATATCAGCCGTCAGACATTGGCCTCCCAGCGCAGTAATATCAGTGGCAAATCGGTTGGCCTGTTCGCCATCGCATAAAACGACTTCTGGTTTACACCCAGCAGCAAGTGCTCGGGCAACTACTAAATCGCCCTCTGCGATGAATCGACCCGCAGCCAATGTTGATCTTCGCTGAGCAATCGTAGTTAGCTGTCGCTCGCCAAGTCGTAACGGGTTAAGTCGTGGATCTTGACTAGAGGTGATAGTTGTGATCATTGCGACGCAAATTAATTCGCAAGATTAAAAATGCCAAGGATATTCTGACCAATCGGCATCGCGTTTTTCGAGAAATGAATCGCGACCTTCTGTTGCTTCGGATGTCATGTATGCAAGTCGTGTCGCTTCGCCAGCAAAAATTTGTTGACCAACAAGACCGTCGTCAATTGCATTGAATGCAAACTTGAGCATTCGTTGAGCCATTGGACTTTTGGCGTTTATTTCGCCAGCCCACTCGAGTGCAACTTTTTCTAATTCGGCGTGGGGCACAACCGCGTTGACCATGCCCATTCGATGAGCATCATCCGCAGAATATTCGCGTCCAAGAAAGAAAATTTCGCGGGCAAACTTCTGGCCGACTTGTTTGGCAAGATAAGCCGATCCGAACCCACCGTCAAAACTTGCGACATCGGCATCAGTTTGTTTGAACCGAGCATGTTCTTTGCTGGCCAAAGTTAAATCGCTGACAACGTGCAAACTGTGTCCGCCACCTGCTGCCCAACCTGGAACAACGCAGATCACAACTTTTGGCATGAATCTAATCAGTCTCTGCACTTCAAGTATGTGCAATCGACCGGTACTTGCGCTGTTTTTATTTTCGTCACCGTCACCGTCTTCGTATTTGTAGCCATCTGTGCCACGAATTCGTTGATCGCCGCCACTACAAAATGCCCAACCTCCATCTTTTGGTGAAGGGCCGTTTCCCGTTAATAAAACACATCCAACATCAGTTGTTTGTCGAGCGTGGTCGAGTGCGCGATACAACTCGTCAACTGTGCTTGGCCGAAATGCGTTGCGAACCTCAGGGCGATTAAATGCAACTCGCACTGTGCCGTGCGCTTTTGCACGGTGATATGTGATATCACGAAATGAAAACCCTTGAACTTGTGTCCACTGGGATGGGTCGAAAATAGTCGAAACGCTCACCGTTCTATTGTGGCAGCGCGAGACTTGAATTCGGGTCGTGCATCTAAAAATTGGCGTTCCCATTGAGCACTTGCATCATCAGACTGGCGTTTGGTTTGAGGAGCGGGCACAGTTTCTATTGGCGTATTGATGTAGTCCATTATTCGCCGAACTGTGACATCCATGTCTCGGGTTAATTGTTCGTAAGAGACATGTAACGGGACTATTTGATGTTCGGCGAAGTACTTGTCCCAACTTTGATTTGCATTCTTGATTGTTTGAAGTGCAGCAACAATTTCTTGTTCATTGTAAATTGGCTCAGAACGAGCCGACATGTTGCTATTCCATTGATTTGACTGCTCAGCACGAACCAGTGAAATTGCTTGGCGAACTTCGTTGTCACGAGAGATTCGCACCCATTTGATTGGTGCACCCCAATGATCGGCAGTTAGCCCACGCTGCAACATGTGTTCGTCGTATTGGTTCCAGTGCATTTTGATGCCGAACACACCATTTGAGGTTGTGTTTAATTCTGCGGCGCGATTTAGAAATGCGCGCCATGATGAGTCAGAAAAATAGTCAATATTGCGCCACGCATTACGCCTTAAAAGTCTGCGCGCTGTACCGATGACTTTGCCGCGAGTATTGAGCTTGGGCAATCCATTTTCGTTACGAAAGTTTGTGAAATTCTTGGTGTGAATATTTAGGTACTCCATCGGCATTCCTGCCATGCCTGTGGCACGAAGAATTGAGCACAACAGAGTTGAACCCGTTCGATGTACTGAGGCGATCGCCAGCAAGCAGGTTGTCGCTGTTGGGTTCGTCTTTTGCTTCAGCACATCTATATTCTGACAGTTCGCACGACGCGACAAAGGGTTCAAAAAATTTGACAAATTTCACCAGAGACTTGCTGGTGTGCACTGTTTGATCTAACCCTCACTGGTAGCGTCTTTCGGTGTTGTATCGAGATAAAAAATAAAATGAGGAGACCAAACCATGACTAATCTACTGAGCCGTGAAGAGTGGACAAAGCGCTCCTCTCAAAAAGTAAGTCGCACCAAACTGTTCATCGACGGCAAATTTGTTGACGCTGCGAGTGGCAAGACTTTTGAATCAATTAATCCGCGAGATAACACGGTTGCCGCAAACGTTGCCGAAGGTGACTCGGTAGATATTGACCGCGCAGTTGCCGCAGCACGAAAATCTTTCACATCTGGCGTATGGAGCGAAATGGCGCCAGTCGATCGCAAAAACATTATGTTGCGTTGGGCGCAACTGTTGCGTGACAATGTAAATGAACTTGCGTTGCTTGAGACAATGGATGTCGGCAAACCTATTGGCGATTCAGTGAATGTTGATATGGCATCTGCTGCTAGCAACCTACAGTGGTTCGCCGAGACGATCGACAAGATGTACGGACAAATTGCACCAGTACCGCGTGATGCTTTGGCATTGATTGAAAGAGAGCCACTCGGTGTTGTTGGCGCAGTTGTGCCGTGGAACTATCCGTTAATTATTTCTTCATGGAAGGTTGGTGCTGCGCTCGCTGCCGGAAACTCAGTTGTCTTAAAGCCTGCTGAGCAATCGCCGTTGTCGGCATTATTTTTTGCTGAACTTGGTGTGCAAGCTGGTTTGCCGGAGGGCGTATTCAATGTTGTGCCGGGTTACGGACCAACGGCAGGTGCAGCACTTGGTCTGCACATGGATGTTGACAAACTTGCGTTCACTGGTTCAACAGAAGTTGGTAGATATTTCTTAAAATATGCTGCCGAGAGTAACGGTAAATCTGTGTCGCTTGAACTTGGCGGAAAGACACCACAAATTGTTTTAAGTGATTGCTCAGACCTTGATGCAGCAGCATCGGCAATTGCATGGGGTGTGTTCTATAACTCTGGGCAAACTTGTCATGCCGGTACTCGACTGGTTGTAGAGAAGTCAGTTGAAGACGAACTTCTAGAAAAAATTACAAAAGTTGGCGAAACAATTCAACCGGGCGACCCATATGATCCAAAAACTGCAATGGGCACAATTGTTGATAAGACACAATTTGATCGGGTGCTTAATTACATAGACATCGGTAAACAAGAAGGCGCAAAAGTTTTCTCGGGTGGCAACCGTGTTGAGCCAGTCAAAGGTGGAGTTTTTATTCCGCCAACTGTGTTTCGCGATGTAAAGCCAGGCATGCGTATTGAACGCGAAGAAATTTTCGGACCGGTATTAGTTTCAGTTGCTGTGCAAAGTGCCGATGAGGCAGTGCATGTCGCTAACGACACGCAATATGGTTTGGCGTCATCAATTTGGACTCGTGATATTACAAAAGCACATAGAATCGCACGCAAGTTGCGAACCGGCACTGTTTGGGTTAATACTTTTGATAAGGGTTCAATCACAACACCGTTTGGCGGATTCAAACAATCTGGTACTGGTCGAGATCGTTCGATGTATTCAATAGAGGGATACACAAACCTTAAAACGACTTGGATTCAATTATGAGCAACACAGTTACATCACGCAATTGCGGTTTCATTGGACTTGGACATCTTGGTGTTTATTTGGCGGCGAGTTTGATCCGCGCAGGGCACAACGTGACCATTCACGACTTAAATAAATCTCTTGGTGATGGATTAATCGCCAAAGGTGCAAAGTGGGCGAATTCGGCAAAGGAAGTTGCTCAGGTATCTGAAGTTGTATTTACTTGTTTACCATCGCCTCGTGCGATTGACGCGGTAGTCAATGGTGAGAATGGCGTGTTTAGCGGATTAGCAAAAGGCACAACATGGATTGACATGAGCACCAACGACCGCAGTGAAACATTGCGTCTTGACTCAATCGCTGCAAAGTTGGGCTTCAATACACTTGAGTCGCCAGTGACTGGTGGCGTGCACAAAGCTGCCGAGGGTGATATCACTGTTCTAGTTGGCGGCGATCCAAAGATTTTTGCAGCGCATAAAGATTTGCTAGAGGCGATGGGCAAGCCAGTTTTGTATGTCGGCGAACTCGGCAGCGCAGCCGTGATCAAAGTGATCACAAACATGTTGGCGTTCATTCATCTTGTGGCATGTGGTGAGGCGCTAATGCTTGCTAAAAAAGGTGGGATTGATCTGGGCATTGCATATGAAGTCATCAAAAATAGTTCTGGCAATAGTTTTGTCCATGAAACCGAAGGTCAAGTTATTCTCAACGGAAGTTATGACATCGGATTCACAATGGATCTCGCACTTAAGGACATGGGTTTTGCGATGGAGTATGGTCGCAAATTTGGTGTGCCACTCGATGTAGCGAGCACTGTGCAACAAGCATTTGTTCGTGCCAAATCTCAATATGGTGGCGAAGTATGGTCGACTCAAGTCGTAAAACTTCTTGAAGATGCGCTCGGCACCGATCTGCGCGCACCGGGGTTTCCTGCCAGGTTGCAATAAGATTTAGAGAATGAACACAGAGCAGTCTGCTCGCCGCGATCTTGCAGTTGCATTTCGCTTCGCAGCGAGACTCAAAATGCACGAAGCAACGGCGAATCATTTCAGCGTCGTTGTTTCGCAAGACTCGCAAAACTTTTTAATTAATCCGGCGGGTCGACATTTTTCGCTTGTGCGGGCGAGTGAGCTCATATTGGTTGATTTGAATGCAAAAAACTTTGGCATCGCCGAAAATCAATTAGTTGACCCAACTGCAATTAATCTGCATGGCCAGTTGCACAAACTTTTGCCACATGCCAAGTGCATTTTGCATACTCACATGCCGTATACGACTTCGTTGGCGTGCCTGCGTGATTTTGAATTCTTGATGTTGGATCAAAATGCGTGTCGGTTTTATCAACGCATCGCCTATGACCGCGACTATGCAGGAATGGCTCTCGAACAAAGCGAGGGCGAGCGAGTAGCGCGTGTGTTAGGTCAGTCAAAGAGCGTGCTATTTCTTGCTAATCACGGCGTGATAGTTGTTGGCAATTCGGTGGCAGAGGCTTTTGATGAGTTGTATTATCTTGAAAAAGCTGCGCAATTACAGGTGCTCGCACTTTCAACGGGTCGCGAACTTTCAATTATCGAGGATGAAATAGCAGCTTTGGTTTGCAAACAATGGCTAGAGTATCCAAAGTCTGCAGAGCATCATTTTGCGGCATTGATTGAGATTCTCGATCAAGAATCCCCTGAATACAAAAACTAAATATTTGAAAGGCCATAAAAATGAAAGCTGCAGTCTGTCGCGAGTTCGGCAAGCCACTCGTAATCGAAGAAGTCATATTAGCTAATCCGCAGGCAGGTGAGTTGCGAATAAAGATTTTGGCGACAGCGATTTGTCATAGTGATATTTCTTACGCCGATGGCGCGTGGGGTGGAACCTTGCCGGCGATTTTTGGCCATGAGAGTGTCGGTATTGTCGAAGAAATTGGCGCAGGTGTAACTCAAGTTAAAGTTGGCGACTGTGTAGTTGTAACTCTGATTCGTTCGTGTGGTCATTGTCGTGGATGCTCCCGCGGTATGCCAGTTACTTGTGAAACTTCTTTTCCGCTTGATGCCAAGAGCCCACTGACATCTAAATCAGGTGAGTCAATCGTGCAAGCTATGCGCACAGGCAGTTTTGCCGAATATGTAGTTGTTCATGACTCTCAAGTTGTTGTGATTTCAAAAGATATCAAAGCCGCCAGCGCGTCGTTATTGGCTTGCGGTGTGATCACTGGTTTTGGTGCAGTAACAAACACTGCAAAAGTTGAAGCAGGCAGTCA
>CAMATY010000076.1 GCA_945861325.1 Ferrithrix thermotolerans DSM 19514 | reverse complement strand
GACCTCGCCACTTTGTATCCAGGCGTTTATGAGTTCGTGTTGCGCGCGCTCTCAGGCAATCATCAAGTATTCATAGTTAGTCATAAAACCAAATTAGGTCATTTTGATGAATCAAAAACCCCATTACGAACCGCAGCAACCAACTGGTTGATCAACCGAAAACTTGCCGGTGATGAAAATTCTCAAATTTCGCTGCAAAATGTTTTTTATGCCGAAACTCGATTTGAAAAAATACAAAAAATTGCAGAACTACAACTTGATGTATTTATTGATGACCTTGACGAAGTATTAGGTGATGAGTCGTTTCCGGTTGTAACCCGCAAAATTTTATTTGGCGTGTTGCCAGTAGAGAGTTCAAAAATTACGACGATGCAGTCTTGGCGCGAAGTTGGCAATGATTTATTCGGTGATCTTGAGGCAGACTTTGCGCTTTATGGCGCTCAGCAAATTTGTCCAGAGTTGAACTGTTCGTCAGCAAAGCGCATTGAAGGTCGAGGCAATAGCAAGATTTTCAGAATTGAAACCAATATCGGAGCCCTTGCGCTGAAAGTTTATCCAGACTTGGCAGTAGACAATCGACCACGCCGAAAGACCGAATGGTTAGCGTTATCGTTTCTAGATCAAAACAAATTGCCCGTGCCAGCGCCAGTAAATACAAATCAAGATTTGAACTGGTCTCTAATTAAGTGGGTCGATGGTTCGCCCGCTGACCAACTAAACGAGGCGCACCTGTCTAAAGCTGCAGAGTTCATTCGCATTTTGACGCAAGCAAGTCGTGCTCTGTCGGCCGGCAGTCTGTTTGATTTTGCAACTGAATCTTGTTTGACTCCATCGTTGGTTGAATCACAAATTAAGTCGCGACTTGAAGCACTAAAAACAATCGAAGATTCTGATTTGCGCAACTTTGTGGACAACTCGTTGTCGGCAACTTTGAGTCGCACGATTGACAGGGCCCGTCAATTACTCGGAGATAGTTACAACACGACTCTTGACTCAAGGTTTTGGACTCTCAGCCCGTCGGATTTTGGTCTACACAATGCGATCGCTACACCGGAGAACGATCTCGTGTTTTTTGACTTTGAGTATTTTGGCTGGGATGATCCAGTAAAACTTACGGCGGATTTTTGTTTGCACCCTGGGATGTCTCTGGATGAGAACGCACAACAACAATGGATCAGTGAAGCGAAAAAAGTTTTCTCTGATGACCCTAATTTTGATGTGCGGCTCAATGCGCTTTATCCGCTGTACGCAATTAGGTGGGCGCTGATCATCTTGAATGAATATCGGGCCGACAAGATAAAGAACCGTTTAAACGCGCAGAGTAGAATGCAATCTGATATTCGAGGCGCACAGTTGAGGCAAATGGAGAAAGCTAAATTGATGTTAATGAATGCAGATCGGATAATTTTGTGATGCAGATGGACGATCGCTCAAAATTATTGCGGCGTTATGTGATTGACGCGATGCGAGGAGGTGGTAGAGGGCATCTAGGTTCGTCAATGTCAATGATTGAAATTCTGCGAGTGCTGTATGACTCGGTGCTTAAATTTGATCCTGCGAATCCTAAGTCGCTTGACCGTGATCGTTTTGTGTTAAGCAAAGGCCATGGATGTCTTGCTTTGTATGCAATTCTGGCGGATAAAGGGTTTTTTCCGATTAGCGAACTAGAAAGTTTCTGTCGGCCGACATCTCGCCTGGGCGGTCACCCAGAGCGTGGCAAAGTTCCAGGTGTCGAGGCATCAACTGGTGCGCTTGGTCACGGGTTGCCGATTGCAGTTGGTTTGGCGATCGCAATGCGGTTGCAAAAGCGCAACAGCCGCGTTTTTGTTCTTACTGGCGACGGCGAAATTAATGAGGGCTCGAATTGGGAAGCTGGCATGGCAGCAGCAAAACACAAGTTGTCAAACTTGACAGTGATGATGGATTACAACAAGTTGCAGAGCTATGGCAAGACTTCTGAAGTATTAGATCTCGAACCGTTAGTTGATAAATGGAAAAGTTTCGGTTTTGTAACTCACGAAGTTGACGGGCATGATGTCTCGGCACTTGAAGCAATTTTTAAAAAGTTACCTTTTTCGGATAGTGCACCTTCGGCAATAATCTGTCACACAATTAAAGGCAAAGGGTTTCCGTTTGCAGAAGGAAACCCTGAGTGGCATCACAAATCTGGCATGACCGAATCCGATATCCAACAAATGTATGACTGCCTCTAATGCGTAAAACTGCACTTGATTGCGTCTACAAACTCGGCAAAATTGACGAGCGAGTTGTGTTCATCGGCTCTGACCTTGGTCCGGGCGTGCTCGACAAAATGAAAACTGAGTTCCCACAAAGGTTTTTCATGGAAGGTGTTAGCGAGCAATACATCGTAGGTATGGCGGCTGGTCTGGCGATGGAAGGCTTCATCCCGTATGTCAATACGATCGCCACTTTCCTAACTCGTCGTTGCTACGAACAGGTAGCAGTTGACCTTTGTATTCATGATTTGCCAGTTCGGTTAATTGCCAACGGCGGCGGCGGCGTTTATGCACCACTTGGGCCGACGCATTTGGCGATTGAAGACATAGCAATTATGCGAGCACTGCCAAATATGGCTGTAGTGGCGCCATGTGACGCCGATGAGATGAACCGCTTAATGATGTCGACCCTAGATTGGCCACATCCGATTTATATTCGGTTGGGCAAAGGTGGCGACAAAATTGTTAGCGAAGAAAAAAATGGTTTCGAACTTGGCAAAGCAATCATCATGCGAAGTGGCACCGATGGAATGTTCGTCACGACTGGTGTGATGACTCAACTTGCTTTAGAGACCGCAGACTTATTAAAAAAAGACGGAGTCAATGTCGGCATTGTTCATATGCATACGCTTAAACCATTTGACAGCAGTGGCGTAATTTCTGCAATTGAAAATGTTAGAGCAGTTGTCACAGTTGAAGAACACATCGTTAACGGCGGGCTTGGCTCAGCGTTACTTGAAACATGCAGTGAACTTCGCCCAGATCTATTATCAAAAATTGCGCGAGTAGGTATTCCTGACAAATTTGCAACAGAGTACGGAAGTCAAAACTCACTTTTAAAACATTGGGGAATTACATCAGATACCTTGGTAGGTGCAATGATGAAAAAACTCGGAGGTTAGTTGTGGTGTTTACATCAGATGAAGATCTCGCAATTGCAAATGAGTATTCAGATCTTGGTTACATAATCAGAACAAATGCTGATAAAGATGCATATAAATGGATACAGCAAAGCACGGCAAGTGTTGCTGCAAATGCTCTGAATATTGGCCAACCAAGTGACAGCGAAAAATTCTTAAATGAAATTCACACATTAGTTGAGCCATCAGCACTTAATGATTTCAGGTTGAAAGTTATTCAAGGTTTAAACGCACTACCAGAATTTCGTTTGATGTATTTTCGCTTAGCAAAACCCTATTTAGAGGCAATTGTCGGCAACGAACTAGCAATGCAACAGCGCATCAACCTGAGTATTCAAATGCCAAATGACACGAGTTCATTGTTGCCAGTCCATGCCGACACATGGTCAGGTGATTCACCATTTGAAGTTGTGGTTTGGCTGCCGCTAGTTAATTGTTTTGGTACGAAGGCGATGTATCTCTTGCCGCCAACTGAGTCTGCAAAGTTTTCAGATGATTTCAGTAAGCGCGGTGGCAGTAGTAGCGAATCAATTTTTGAATCAATCAAAAATGAAGTTAAGTGGCTCGAAGTAAAGAGCGGTCAAGTTCTTGTATTCGATCAATCGCTCCCACATGGCAATCGTCTGAATGCCGAATCTGAAACTCGTTGGTCGATGAATTGCCGTTTCAAAGGAGTTTTTACTCCGTATGGTGATAAAAAACCAGGTGAATTCTTTGAACCGATTACATTGCGCCCTGCATCTAAGCGCGGCATGTCGTATACATTGCCAAAGATTTCGTGAAAAAATTACGGGGTTACATATTTGCTCGCCCTTTTATGGGTGAGCGAGCACCTCAGCATGTTCAGAACATTATTCTCAAAGATTATTGCAATAAAAAGAGTTTCGAGTTATTGCTTGCAGCAACCGAATATGCAATGCCTGATTCGTCCATGATTTTAGAGTCGGTGTTAGACGACTTGGATAGTGTTGACGGAATCGTGTTTTACAGCCTCTATCAATTACCAACCCAACCAGCACAAAGACAGTCGGTTTACTCGCGCGTGCTTGCGTCAGGAAAGTCACTTCACTTTGCTGTCGAGGGCATGTCGATTATGAAACAAGGCGATGTTGATTCCGTAGAGCAATGTTTGTTAGTCAAGGCAACTCTTGATAACTGCATCTCTAAAGTTGAAGTTTAAATAAATGGGCGTTTGGCGAGAATTTGTAACTCCTTTACATAAGTCAACGAAGCGCGATTATCTTGCGCGAATGAACGATGACAAAGTTCATTGCATGCTTAAGGCCAAAGAATATGGTGCCGACTATTGGGACGGTGATCGCCGTTATGGATACGGTGGCTACAAATATCGCGCAGGTTATTGGACGCCTGTTGCACAAAGTTTGATTGATACTTACAACTTAAAACCAGGTTCAAAAGTTTTGGATTTGGGTTGTGGAAAAGGTTTTTTATTGCACGAACTTTTATTGCTTGAGCCACAATTGCAAATAGTCGGCACCGACATTTCGGAGCATGGTTTAAGCAAAACCACCGATCTTGTAAAGCCGCATGTACAAATTCACGACGCGCGCGGCGAATTTAAATGGAAAGACAAAGAATTTGATTTAGTAATTTCGCTGACATTGCTACACAATTTGCGGGCTTTTGATTTAGAGAACTGTCTTCGTCAGATTCAACGGATCGGTAAGTCTCACTATGTCACATCAGAAAGTTACCGAAACGAACTCGAGCAATTTAATCTGCAATGTTGGGCGTTGACCTGTGAGACTTTCTTTGATTTTGATGAGTGGCTGTGGATGTTTGAGAAGACTGGGTACACGGGCGACTTCGAATTTATATACTTCGAGTAGTCAATGTTCATATTAATAACCGATAAGTCCGGTCGTATTCTGGTCGATCATATTGTCCCTACTAGAGGATCGTCCAAAAACTTGCTGGGTCTGCCTCAAATTGAAGATAATTCTTCTCAGGCAAAATTAGATCAGTGGCTCAAAGCCAGTTCGCTGAATAAAACTTCCGAAGTAGATCGGTTTAGTCTTCGAACAAGCACAGACATTTCAAACACTGAGTATTTGAGTTTTTCTGCTGAGTCTCAAGGTGCAATAACTTCGTCATACGAATGGGTAGCTATTGAGTCATTGTGGCACCGCGAAATTGACAACTCAATAGCCGTTGCGACGAATCAAATTATTCGTCAAATTGAGCATGAAATGCCCGGAAGTTTGCTTCGCCTAGAAACTCAGTTCGTAAAAGATTTTGATCTGAATAAAGTTAGCCCACGAGTATTTTTTGCAAAGTCAGAAACAGTTGAGGCAACAGAGTCTTTAATTTCGTTTCTTGGGGCATTTAGTGTTGGCAATGGCCAACAGACTGCTCGTCTGTGTATGCACAATAGTCAGTCCCAGGTGATTCAAGAGATGCTGATGATTCATGCAGTCCCAACAAGTACTGGTCCACTGCGCCAAAATAACGATTCGTCAGTTTCGTACCACATGATGCGTGGAGCGATTGAAATCACTTCGCATCACGGTGGAGAGACTGGTGACATTGTGCACCATGTTGAGCGAAGAAGTGGTCAACCTTTTTCTCCAAGTTCAATCAGGGTTCCAGCTCGGGTGTTTCGAACAATTCGTACGCTCACAGACTCTGCTGTTTTTATCGAGGTACAGAGCGGCCCATTTTCAGATACCGACACCGAGTGGTCGTCGATTGAAGGTCTGCGGTGAGAGTACTAATCGTCGGGGGCACTGGGCTCCTTGGTTCGAATTTGCGAAGCAGTCTTTTAAGCAACGGTCATGAAGTTGTTGTGACTTCGCGTCAACCTGATGCAACAGACAAGTCGATGTTGTCAGTAAATCTTGAGAATATCTCTGACTCGCTGCAGACGATTAGATCAGCCGGAAAATTTGATGTAGTTGTTCTTTCGGCAGGAGTAAGTTCAATTAGGGCGTGTAAAAATAATCCCAAAACGAGTTCGCAAATAAATGTTGATGCCCAAGTTTCAATTGCGCAAGATCAGATTTCTCGCAGCTCGCCGAAAGTTGTTCTGATTTCAACAAACAGAATTTTTGATGGATCTAGCGAACTGGTGTCACCAAATGCGCAGCATAGCCCGACAACAATCTACGGTGAACAAAAATCTCAAGCCGAACGTGAACTGCGTGCTCTCGGAGACTGCGTAAAGATCGTTAGGTTCTCGAAAGTAATTTCCGAACACAGTGAATTAGTAGTTGATTGGTATGACAAGTTGTTGAGGGGCGAAACTGTCTCGGCGTTTGTTGATGTGGCGATCAGCCCAATCACCGTAAGTTCTGCTGTTGGCGTAATTGAGTGCGTGGTAATATACGAGAGTGAAACGGTGACTCAATTCTCAGCGACCGATGAAATTTCTTTCTTTAAGATGGCGAACTTGATCGCTAGTTATGCCAAAGCACCAGCAACTAATGTGCTTAAGCAATTGGCAAAAGATGTTGGGGATAACGCAGTCCCACATTCGTCGCTAGAATCAACCGTGTTCTCGTCAATTAAGCCGATGTCGTCTTTACAGTCCGTCCATCATGTAATGGAGAAAATCACCTCATTATG
>CAMATY010000075.1 GCA_945861325.1 Ferrithrix thermotolerans DSM 19514 | reverse complement strand
CCAATCGGTTTGCAATAATGCTGCTCGAACTGTGCGACCCATAAATTCTCCCCTTATTTTTTGACTTAATTGCTTTCTAAACTATCAGCGAGGACACTCTCAACATAAGCCCGAATCTTTGTGTTGCCAAAGTCATGCACCATCAACTGGTCACGAATCCAGCCACTGTCACGCTCCCACTGTTCATCAGAAACCGTAAGCAGATAATCCAAAATTCGACCTATCTCTTCTTCACTTGGATCACTTGTCCAAAACGGACCCTTCTCGCCAAACTCCAACGGCTTGCCAAACCGGTGAGTCTTTTGAAATCGGGGCGCTGCGGCTATGAAGCCGGTTTTACAGCCAAGCGCCAATGACTCATAGCCAAGCGAACTCTGATCAGTCAGAACAATTGTTGATGACTTAATAAATTCGTAGGAAGAATTAGAAGAGGTCCGTCGATTTAGAGTCAAGTCTGTTGTTTTGAAATAGTTGCCAAAGTATTCATTTTCCTGATGATGTTGCACTGGACCAGATTCAAACCCAATTACTTTTAATTTTTGACCGATTGATTTCAGGACTTTGGCAAAATTTTGATAGAACAAATCGCCGATATCATTTTTTGTAGCGATATATGTCGAGCGAAAAGTTGATATCCAACTGATAGCCGATGGTTCGTTGGATCTTGACTTGTTTGCAAATTGGTTTGCTTTGATACTTCCTGAAGAGACACCATTGAATTTTGCGTAATTTGGGATTTGCGAAATCCAGGCTGGTCCAAAAGCGAACAGTTGATCAATCTCCCAAGTTCCGAACGGGCCTGTTTCTTTAAGTAACTCTGGAATTTCAAAGCCGATGTCTAGGCGCCATCCGTTTTGGACGAGGGCGACTTGGTATGTTACGTTCGCGCGACGCTTGAGTTGCCACATGGTTGCATTGTTGTCAGTCCGCGAAAGAATTAGTTTTGGTTTAACGAAGTCGATATATGCCTCGATATATGCGAGTGCGCCGAGGCGTATTTTTGGCACAGCACGCAATAACGCACGCATATTGATACTTTCCCCACGAATGTCCAACACATGTGGTTTGTGATGTGCGAACATCTCGTCTAATGGGCTTGCCGTGCCTCGATCAATGATCAATAAATCAGCTTGCGGTGGTTTTCGCCACACACGCTTTGTTCCACGAAAGTATTTAACCGCCCGTTGCAAAAACTGCAGAAACGACTTCATTTTGAATTACGAATAGTACGGGTTGGCACCTGTGGAATGGTCAGTAATGTCACGCACCCGAGTAATCGCTGGCACTTGCTCGACGAGCATTGTCTGCACACCTTCAAGCATTGTCTGTCGACTCATTGAACAGCCGTGACACCCACCGCCCATCGTGAAATATGCAGTGCCTTCTTTGTCATGGCCAGAAAATGTTACGAACCCGCCGTGCGCCGCAAGTGCAGGGTTCACTTCGCTAAATACAATGGTTTCAATCTGCGCTGAGATTTCGTCATCTGAAACAAGCCCATCAACGTGCGCCTTAAGTGGCTTATTCGGATTACGAATCAATAAACCTTTTGCATCATCGTGGTCTAATTCTGCGCCACGCAATAAATCTAAATCTTTCGCACCAATAATTATCTTCAAACCATCAATTGTGCGAACCTCATCTGTGAATGCAGCCTTAACAAATTCATCGAACACGAGATCGTAGCGAAAATCTTCTCCTGGTCCAGAAAGAATCTCAAGTCGTAAACCAAGTCGCTCTCGCTCAGTTTCTGAATCTCGTAGTTCAATTAATTTTGCATGTGCGATCGGAGTGATCGTAATTAGCGTGTCTTTTATGGCCGGCGCAACGCCAGCGAGAGGGCTTACTTGACTCATTGACCCCAAGGCTATCTGTGGTTTCTAGGGCTATCTGTGGTTACTAGTTGGAGACAGTTGGTTGTTAGAGTGTGGTTAATACGCACGGGGAGTCCACTGGTTCGGTGGGCTGAGAGGGTGGCCGCCGTCACCGACCCGCACACCTGATCTGGGTAATGCCAGCGGAGGAAGCGAACATGGTAACCACATCTCTAATTTTTGCCGGAGGTCTCGCCCTCAGCGATGCGACCCTGCGAGCAGTTCGCGAAATCACCGAATTTGATTTGGTGATTGCTGCCGACTCGGGTTTACATTCTGCTCAAAAACTTGGACTAACTGTAAATGTCGTAATCGGGGATATGGATTCGGTGGATAGAGGTGCGCTTGCCGAGGCAACTTCTCGCGGATCGAAAATCATCCAGCATGATCGCGATAAAAATTTCACTGATCTACATTCGGCACTTCTTTACGCTGCCGAACACGGTTCAAAAAAAATTGTGGTAGTCACTGCGGGTGGTGGGCGCCTTGACCACCAACTTGGCGTCATCGCTGCAATGTTTGATCCGATTCTTAAACAAGTTGAAGTCCAAGCACTGTGGGATGACTCGAAAATATTCGCTCTGCAGGGTGAGACAACACGCAGATTTGCAGCCGAGATCGGCGACATAGTCGGGCTGCAGGCTTATGGCGCTACCGCAACTGGAGTCAGCACAACTGGTTTGCGTTGGAAACTCAGCAACGAATCTCTTGAAGTGTATGAAACCCGCGGTGTCAGCAACGAAGTTACTAATAACCGAGTTTCGGTATCAATCGCCCATGGCCAACTTTTAATAATTCATCAACAGAAAGCAACAAACTAATGAACCAAAAAAAACTGAAACATGATTTCAAAAATATATTTCTATGCGCTGCGTTACTGGGCTCACTCGCCAGTGCCTGCACAAATAGTTCTTCAACCGATAATTCTTCAACTAACCAAGCTGATCCAACGAACTCAGATCAAGTTACTTTGACGCTTCTCGCCTATGACTCATTTACGCCTTCTAAAAATATCTTTGATGCCTTCACACTTGAGACTGGCGTCAAAGTCGAAATCGCTCTTGGTGGCGACGCGGGCGAACTTGTCACTAAAGCAGCACTAACGGCGGGTAACCCGCAAGGCGATGTGTTGTGGGGAGTTGACAACACAATGCTGTCACGGGCTATTGAGGCTAAAATCTTTTCGGCCTATCAGACAAAAAACATCAATGATCTTGACGAATCAGCACGCAAACTAATTTCAAACTTTGAAGTCGCACCAGTTGACACAGGCGATGTTTGCCTTAATTACGACGTCAAATGGTTTGCCGATCGCGAAATTGCACCACCATTAACTTTGCGTGCATTGACTTCGGCGAATTATGCGAACCTGCTGGTCGTACCGAGTCCAATTACATCGTCGCCGGGACTGGCGTTCATGCTCGCGACTATCGCCGAATTCGGCGAAGATGGTTGGAGCGAATACTGGCAACAACTAAAACAAAATGGTGTGTTAATTGTCGATGGCTGGAACGAGGCTTACTACACCGAATTCTCTGGCTCGTCTGGCAAAGGAGACAGACCAATCGTCGTAAGTTACGGCTCTAGTCCTCCTGCCGAAATGATTTACGCGAGTCCAAAGCCAGCAACTGCACCAACTGCAGTGGCTGCTCTCACCTGTTACCGACAAGTTGAATTCGCTGGTGTTCTACGCGGAACAAAGCACCAGCGCGAAGCCGAAATGCTTGTTGATTATTTGACGAGCATTGCATTTCAACAAGATCTTCCGTTGACGCTGTTTGTCTACCCTGCTAACACAAAAGCAAAACTTCCGGCAGAGTTTCTCAAGTATTCATTGCGCCCAGAATTGCCGTTACAAATTGACCCAGAATTAATCGCCAAAAATCGAACCACATGGCTTGATACATTCACGAATAAGGTCTTGCGCTAATCATTAGCGACTAATTTCTAATGATTCATAGTTGATGATCAACGCTTACCGCCACACAAGTAAATGGTTGGTTGTCGCGCCTATCGTTGTGATGCTGCTGTTCGTAGTCGCACCAGTATTGAATATTTTTTCAATGGCAATTCAAATTGATTCGTTTGCGTTACTCACGACGCCGACTACTCGAAATGTTGTGTGGTTCACAACTTGGCAAGCGATCATCAGCACTATTGTGGTTCTTTTCTTGGCAATGCCGATTGCTGCGATAACAGCAAATTTCGATTTTTTTGGACGACGTATGTTGATCTCACTTATTAGCGTGCCGTTCATTTTGCCAACAGTTGTAGTCGGCGTCGCATTTCTCGAGCTTCTTCCAACGAGTATTCACCGAAGTGCATTGGCGATAATTATTGCTCATATATATTTCAACTTCGGGCTTGTAGTGCGAATTATCTCAACTCGGTGGCAGCAAATTCATCCCCATCTTGAGGATGCCGCTCGCACTCTTGGCGCTTCGAGAACACGACTGTTTTTAACCGTCACTTTGCCTTTGCTCAAGAAATCGTTGCGTTCGGCGGGATTATTGGTGTTCTTGATGTGCTTCACCTCGTATGGTGTTGTTCGCATCTTGGGTGGCCCTGCAAGATCAACAATTGAAACAGAAATTTATTTTCGAGCAATGCAACTCGGCGATGTTTCGGGTGCGTTGGTTCTTTCTATTTCGCAACTGGTCGTTGTCGGAGTTTTGATTTTATTGACCACACAATTCGGCACGACAAATTCAGCAGAATTTAGACAGACAATTTATTCGAGAATCCGTAGACCGCAAAACTTTGGTCAAAAACTATTTATTGCATCAATTGCACTCATAAGCACAGTTGCTGTGCTTGCGCCACTGGTCAGTGTGGTGCGCCGATCAATTTTGGTTGGCGAGCGCACTAACTTTTTTGCGTGGCACATCATCTTTACAGACCCAGAAATATTCAAGTCATTAACAACTTCACTGAAATATGCAGTTTTTACAATTGCCGTCTCAACGACCATTGGTTTATTCAGTGCATGTGCAATTATCTACGGCTCAACGCGATACAGGTTTTTGAATATTCTGACGACGTTGCCAGTCGTAGTTTCGGCAGTCACTCTCGGTCTCGGATTAATTATCACATTTGACGTAAACCCAATTGATTGGCGCGGGGCTTGGCTGATGATGCCAATTGCCCACTGCTTAGTTGCAATCCCAATCGTGATGCGAATAATTTCGCCAACAATTCGAGACTTACCTAACGGGTTGCGCGACGCTTCGCAGACATTGGGTGCAACGACTTGGAAAATGTGGCGAACAATAGACCTGCGCATCATTCAACCCGCTCTATTAACCGCAGCAGCGGTCGCTTGCGCTGTTTCGCTCGGAGAGTTCGGCGCGAGCAGTTTTCTAGTCCGACGCAATAACGAAACATTGCCACTGATGATTTCGCGACTACTAAGTCGTCCTGGAGAAACTATTCAAGCTCAGGCATACGCGATTGCAACTTTATTGATCGTTGCTTGCGTTGCGATTATCGGTGTTGTCGATTATTTCGGCACAGAGAAACACAGATAAACGCGATATCTAAATGTTGGATTGTCGCAACCTCGTCGTTACTTACGAGTCAACGCCGGTGCTGCAGAACCTTTCTATATATATAGGTGCTGGTGAAATCGTCGCCTTGACTGGCCCGAGTGGTTCGGGCAAAACGACCTTGCTACGGTGCATCGCAGGTCTTGAAGTAGTTGATTCTGGCACGATTCATTTGAGTGGCGAAGAGATCACCGCCAAACCGGCACATTTGCGTCGAATCGGCTTGGTGTTTCAAGACAATCAGTTGTTTCCGCATTTAAATGTTGCCGAAAATATCGCTTATTCTTTAAAGATTCAAGGCATCAAACAGAAACTAGTGGATGAAAAAGTCGCTGAAGTTCTTGAACTCGTTGGTCTCACACATCTATCTCAGCGCGAAGTAATCAAACTTTCTGGAGGCGAGGCAAAACGCATTGCAGTTGCTCGAGCGCTCGTGGCACAACCTAAAGTTTTGTTACTCGACGAACCTCTGAGTGGTCTCGATCCAGAGTTGCACACTCGACTGTTACAAGATCTCGGCAATCTACTTCGTTCTCGTGGCACAACAACGTTGCATGTAACTCACGACCAAGATGAAGCCAAAGCAATTGCCGACCGCATTTTAGATATTAACGAACTGATGCAGCACTAATCTCGCACTAAAATCTCGTTTAATGTCAAATACCAAACTTGAAGTCATTGAAATACAAACTTCAGAAACATACAGCTTGCGTACGGCAGTGTTGCGAAACGACACACCGACGAGTGATCCGCGATACGCCGAAGATTCAAAACCCGGAACTGTGCACCTCGGTATCTTTGATCAAGATAAAAATCTGATTGGAACATCAACTTGGGTGGTTAACCCATGGCAAGAAGACAGCACAGCCCAAGCAATTCAACTTCGCGGTATGGCAGTGGCCAAAAACCGACAGGGTGCGGGTCTGGGCGCAATGTTATTAACTGCTGGCGTTATTCATGCCGAAAAACTTAAGGCTAAATATATTTGGGCCAAAGCGCGTGATTCTGCGCTTAACTTTTATTTACGACACGATTTTTTAGTTGTTGGTGAAGGTTTCACCGAAGGCATTACTCAGATGCCGCACCACTTAGTTGTCCGCAGAATCATTTTCTAGTTTTTAATTTTTACAGTCTGGCTGAAACGTAATGTTCTATTAGTTGCTGGTTTGACAAATAATTCAAGCAACCAGTCACCACTGCGTGGCACTTGCAAATTTGCTAGAAAGTGATTTACGCCAATAGGTTTTATTCCAATTGGTATCGGCGGGATCTCACCACTCACGAGCGAAATTCGTGCAGTCATTGACTTGATCGGTTCAAGAGTTCCACCAGGTGGTGAAAAAATTATGTGCATCTCGACCGAGCCAA
>CAMATY010000074.1 GCA_945861325.1 Ferrithrix thermotolerans DSM 19514 | reverse complement strand
TCGCCGTGCGATCGAAAGAAATCGTAGACATGTTTGCCTGCCGCTTCGTGGAAAGATCTATCCAATTCTCAGCGGTGCGCCCCAAAAAATCGTCGACATCGTGATGTCGACGATTCCCCGCTAGATCTTGCGGTCACAAAACCTACTTTGAACTGAGCCTCAACAGTTCGTCAAGCGAAAGTCCGCCAGTGTAAATCGCCATACCGATAGCTACATCAATATTCATCTCAAGCAATTGGCGCACTTCATCAAGAGTTGTAATTCCACCAGCAGCAGTAATCTCAAGCTTTGTTGCAGCACGAAGTTTCGTAAACCAATCTAAATCAGTGCCTTGCATCATTCCTTCTTTGTCAACATATGTGCACAAAAACCCACTACATAGTTCCGAGAATTGTGCAAGCGACTCATATGTAGTCGTATTCAATGTTGTTGCCCAACCATCTACGACGACTTTGCCATCTTTTGAGTCAAGCGCAACGACTATTCGCTGTTGACCAACTTGCGCAACAATATTTTGAATCTCGGGAGAGAATGCTGCAGTACCCACAATCACGCGGTGCGCACCAAGATCTACAAGTTGTTGTGCACGAGCCGCGGTTCGCACTCCACCACCCACACGACACTTGGCTTGACTTGCCAACATCTCAATGACTTTGGCGTTGTCGCCGACACCCATTGCAGCATCCAGATCAATTATCTGAATTTCTTCAAAGCCTGCGAATTTTTCAAGCATTTCAAGTGGGTCTGGGCCTTCGAGTGCTTTCGTTTTACCTTGGATCAGCTGAACAACTTTGCCACCTTGAATATCAATACAAGGAACAACGATCGGTTTGCGACGAATGTTCATAGACGAACCGCGAATCCTGCTTGCGCTACACGCTTTTTTACATCGCTAATTGTCAACGCACCATAGTGGAACACTGAAGCGGCAAGTGCAGCATCTGCGTCCATGAGAATTTTCGCGAAATCTTCAAGTGCTCCCGCACCCCCGGAGGCAATCACGGGTATGCGAACTGCATCACGAACTGTTTTCGTAAGCGGCTGATCGAAACCTTGCTGCACCCCATCGGCATCCATTGAAGTAAGCAAAATTTCACCAGCACCAAGTTCTTCACCAACAACGGCCCACTCAAGAACATCCAGTCGCTCAGGTTGTCGACCGCCTTTGGTGTGCACGCGCCACATTTCGCCATCGCGACGCGCATCAATCGCAAGTACAACCGCCTGTGAACCAAATTCACTACTCAACTCTTGAATCAATTGCGGCCGCCACACTGCTGCACTATTTACACTCACTTTGTCTGCCCCAGCGAGCAATACTTCTCGAGCATCATCAACGCTGCGAATACCTCCACCCACAGTTAGTGGAATAAAAACTTCGCGTGCAGTTCGTGCAACCAGGTCAACCATGGTGTTGCGATTTTCGTTGGTTGCTGCAACGTCAAGAAACACAAGTTCATCAACACCTTCGGCGTTATAACGCGCAGCGAGTTCAACTGGGTCGCCCGCATCACGCAGTTCAACGAAGTTGACACCCTTTACGACGCGGCCATTGGCCACATCTAGACAGGCAATTATTCGTTTGGCCAACATTCAGAGACTCACAAAATTTTGGATTACGAGTCGACCAAAATCCCCCGACTTCTCCGGGTGAAACTGCACGCCATAAATATTTGCGTCCTCAATAACAGCCGAAAATTGATCTCCATAACTGGTCGTGAACACTGTTTGGTCGACAACTGGGCAAAAATAGCTATGTGCATAATAAGCAAAAAGTTCACCATCACCAGTTGCATTGCTAACAGATGAATTAACTAGTGACGATTTAACTAGTCGCGACTGTGCAGTCTTATCAAGCGTGTTCCATCCCATGTGCACGCTTCGATCAGCCGACTCGAACTTACGGACGCTGCCAGACAGAAGCCCGAGACCCGAGACATTTGGCGCTTCTTGGCTATCTACGAAAAGAATTTGCATGCCAAGACAAATACCGAGATATGGCACTCCACTTTTAATCTGCTTAATTAAAGTTTGCCGAATATCAAGTTCGTCTAATGCATTCGCTAATTGACCAAAGTGCCCAACTCCTGGCAAGATAATTTTTGTTGCTGAGCGAAGCGAAGCAGCATCACTCACTAAATCAAAGTTGACCTTGAGTAGTTCTAAAACATTTGTAACAGACCGCAGATTTCCTGCACCATAATCAACAACTGAAATCACAACAACCCTTTGGTGCTCGGCAGTTGATCTTTCAGGCGCACATCTGTTGAACATGCATAACGCATTGCACGAGCAAAGCATTTAAAGATTGCTTCAATTTTGTGGTGCGTTGAGCGACCATAAAGTACTTTTGCATGCAAGTTTGCACCTGCATTGTTGACAAATCCACCAAAGAAGTCGTGCACTAATTCGGTCTGTAAATCACCAACGAGACGCGCACGAATTAAATCGCTATAAATAAGTGCTGGTCTGCCACTTAGATCCACGGCAACAACTGCAAGTGTTTCATCCATCGGCAAGACAAAATAACCTGCACGATTGATGCCAGTTTTCTTGCCCAGTGCTTTGGCGAAGGCCTGACCAATCGCGATGCCTACATCTTCAACTGTGTGATGCTGGTCGATATCAAGGTCGCCTTTGGCAATAACTTTTAGGTCAAAACCACCATGCTTTGCAAATAACTCAAGCATGTGATCAAAGAATCGAATCCCCGTGGATATCTCATATCGCCCCTTTCCTTCAATCGTCAACTGAACTAAAATATTTGTTTCTTTGCTGACTCGCTTGATGGTTGCTTTTCTCATAATGCCCTCTCTAACTCGTTGATAAATACTTTCATTTGTTCTTTTGTTCCAATGGTGACGCGCACGCAACCTGAAATCTCATAACTTCTATCTCGAACTAAAACACCGCGAGCCGCAAGTTGATCACGAATTGCGGTTGCTTTTGCGCCAACATCAAATAGCAAGAAATTTCCGGTGCTTTTGAAATACTTCACTCCGAGACGCTCAAATTCGGCTACGACAAATTTTCGTGACTCGCGCACCTCGTCTACATAATTTGCCAAATACTTGTCATCTTGAACTGCCGCCAACGCCGCCGCGACTGCCACGACATTGACGCTGTAAGGCGACTGTGCTTTTTTGACCCATTCAATGTTGCGTGTGTCTGAGAACAAGCATCCGAATCGGATTCCTGCCATGCCGTATGCCTTCGAAAACGTTCGACTGACAAATAGATTTGGATACTCGTTGATTAGATCCAAAACTGAAACATCGGCAAACTCAACATACGCTTCATCAATCAGAACCACCGAATTTGGCGCGGCTTGCAAAACTTGAACTATCTCGTCACGCGAGAGCGTTGTACCAGTTGGGTTGTTCGGGTTCGCGAGAAAAATTGCAGCAGTTTCTGGATTAATCGCCACCAACAATTTCGCTAATGGAAACTTCAGATCGTCGGCGATGTCATACTTCACTTCAGTAATTTTTGCTCCACCCAGTTCGCCATAAAAGCGATACATCGCATACGACGGGTGCACGACAACAAGTTCTTGACCAGTTTCAATAAAGGTGTTAACGAGCAATGAAATTGCTTCGTCGGTGCCATTCGTGAAAACCAGTTGCTGGGACGTGACATTAAAAAACTCTGCGATTTTTGTTCGTGCTTGCGAATACTCGGGATACATACTCATTGCATTCGCGTCAATTATTTTTGATATTGCTTCAATCACCTTTGGTGAACAACCCACCGTGTTTTCGTTGAAATCTAAACGCATCTTGTCTGCCCTGCCTTGCGAAGGTGGCAAATATGGTCGCATTTTTTTGACCGCTGCGTTTGGCTTCAACGGGGCAACTGGTTTTGCGGACTGTCCCAACATGTCTTTGTTGTCGGTCATTCGCACTTCTACAGATCGGGCGTGAGCCTCAAGCCCCTCGGCTCGTGCCAAAGTAGTGATGCTCGGAGCCAAACTAGTTAAGGCTTGCGATGAAAGTTGCTGCACCGAAATGACTTTCACGAAATCCACGGCTGACAACCCGCCCCGCACTGCTGCAACACCTGATGTCGGCAAAATGTGGTTTGGTCCACTTGCGTAATCTCCAGCAGCCTCGGTGCTGTACGAACCAATAAATATTGAACCAGCATTTTGGACTTTGTCAAGCCATTCTTGTTCTTCAATTGATAGATGCTCTGGGGCAAGAGCATTGACAAAGTCAAATGCACGATCAATTGACGAGCAAACAACTACTGCACTATTTACGTTTATTGATTGCTCGGCAATTTTTCGTGTCGAAAGATTCGCAAGTTGTTCAGCAACTTCGAGTTGCACAGCCAAGGCAAGTTCTTTTGAACAAGTCAGCAGTAACGCTGAAGCATTTACATCATGTTCACACTGGGCCAACATGTCGGCAGCAATCCATTTCGGGTTTCCCGTTTGCGACACGATCACAATTTCGGAAGGCCCGGCAACGAAATCAATTGCCGTGTCAGACGAAACTAATTTTTTGGCAGCGGCGACGTAGGCGTTGCCTGGCCCAACAATTCGTGTAACCCGAGCGATTGACTCTGTGCCATATGCCAATGCCGCAATTGCCTGCGCTCCACCAATTCTTAATATCGATTTAATTCCAAGCCATGCAGCTACCGACAACATTTCTGGGGTCGGATTCGGGCAAACAACTGTGATCTTCTTGACTCCTGCTACTTGCGCTGGGATAACTGCCATCATCAACGTTGAGATCAGTGGATAACTGCCTGCTGGCACATAAACACCCACCGAATCAATCGCCCTGACAACTTGGCCAAGTGATCGTCCGTCGCTTGAAGTTACATTTGTATTTTTTGGCAACTGCTGCTCTGCGAAAGCACGAATATTGCGTGCCGCAACTTGCACAGATCCGAGAAGTTCACCTGATAACTCTCCTTGAGTTGCGATTTCAAAACTCGTACCCTCAAAATTGTCGAATTGTTTGGCGTACTGCAATAACGCCGCATCACCCCGTTTGCGCACATCAGCAATGATCGGTGTCACAACTTGCAGTGCTTCATCCAGCCGTGAGTTATTGCGTTCAAGCAATGTGCCAGCACTTTCTAAATTGATTATTCGCAACATCAGACAACAATCTTGTTAAGTGGATATTCAACAATGCCGTGTGCGCCAGCCGCTTTTAATCGTGGAATAATTATACGGACAGTCGACTCTTCCAAAATTGTGTTTAATGCGAGCCAATTATCGTCAGCAAGATTAGAAATTGTCGGAGTTTTGAGTGCTGGCAACACGGCGAGAATCGCTTCTAAGTTTTTCTTTTCAACGTTAAGCATCAATCCGACCTTGCCCATTGCGTTGATCGCACCTTCTAAAAGCATCTTGATGTCAAGCATCTGCTCGCGTTTCACTGGGTCAGCCCAAGATCTTGCGTTAGCAATGAACTTCGTGTTCGACTCAATCACAGTTTCAACAATCCTCAGATTGTTCGCCCGCAAAGATGAACCAGTTTCTGTTACTTCAACGATTGCGTCCGCCAAAATCGGAGGCTTGACTTCTGTTGCACCCCAGCTGAATTCAACTTTTGCATTCACATTGTTGGCTTGCAGATAACGCAGCGTTGTCTGCACTAGTTCAGTTGCAATCACTTTTCCTTCAAGATCTTTCACAGACTGCACAGGTGACGACTCAGGCACAGCAAGCACCCAACGCACTCGACCAAAACTTTGCTTGGCGTAAACTAGATCAGCAACCGATTCGACGTTTGCTCCGCTCTCAGATATCCAGTCTTGGCCTGTCAAGCCTGCATCTAGAACTCCGTCTTCGACATAACGCGCCATTTCTTGAGCACGAATCAACATGCATTCAATATTCGGGTCGTCAATTGCTGGAAAGTACGAGCGGCTGTTTACAGTTATCTGAAATCCCGCTCGGCGAAACAAATCAATTGTGGCTGTTTCTAAACTGCCCTTCGGAATGCCGAGTTTCAATATTGGTTTTTTTGCTTGGTTATTGGTTTTGTCGCTCATGATTTTGCTCCATATACGGTTTCAGGTGAAAACACTTTCTCTGAATTAATTTGCCATTGATCGTCTTGCCAAGTGCGAAAAAAACAGCTTTCATAACCTTCGTGACATACGCCAGGCCCAATCGGCTCGACCAAAATCAGCAGCGTGTCACGATCACAATCTGTTGAAATTGACACAACATTTAGTTTGTGCCCAGATGATTCGCCTTTTAGCCAAAGGCGATTTCGTGACCGACTAAAAAATACAACGCAACCCGTCTCACGCGTCATCTCAAGAGCCTGATCGTTCATGAACCCAAGCATCAACACTTGGCGAGTCTGCGAATCTTGAATTACTGCTGGTACTAATCCATCTAGCTTTTCAAAATCAATTTCTTGTAGTTTTTCTGTTGTCATTGAATTTCTCCTTGCAAAACAATTGGGTACAAATAAAAAACCCGCCGGATGAACCGACGGGCTGAGCTTCGAAAATTTAATCTGAAGCGTTACAAATGAGCCCGTCGTGTCACGTGATGCACGTGATGATGAGTGTGATGGGCAACGATTGCAAAGTTATTCACAACTGCACCATATCTTGCGGTTAACCAATCGCCAACTAACTAGGCTTCGCTTCATAAATATCTTTAATAAAACAGCCGATATCGCGTTTCAAACAGAGACTGACCCATCGGCCCCCCATAAACAGAGCGACCAAGCACCACGTTGGACAGCACCTGTTGCGGGCCTGATTTCGTCTTTCTTCGCCGTCTGCGTTGCCACTTTTATCGCAGTATTACTCGACGTTGTTACACCACTCAA
>CAMATY010000073.1 GCA_945861325.1 Ferrithrix thermotolerans DSM 19514 | reverse complement strand
TGTAAGCGACAACGGTGCATTGCCAGCAACAGTTGTTACCCCAACTACTTCTGCGAACTTAGCGGCAACGATAAGCGCAAAAGCGTCGTCATGGCCCGGATCACAATCCATTAGAACTTTAATTTTGGCTGTCATAGAAATTAGTCTTTCGCGCAATTTTTAATAAAAACGTTATTTGCTACTTCAATGATGACACAATTAGAGTCATGATCAACAAAACTCAAACACTTGTATTATCCGATATTTGGCCAAAACCGCAAGCACGAACACAAACCATCATTCGTAATGCCACATTGGTTGTCGGCTTCGCTTTACTTACTGCGATCTGTGCACAAATTCGAATTCCGCTTGGGTTCACGCCAGTGCCAATAACTGGTCAAACATTTGCCGTGCTGCTTGCTGGCGCTGCACTCGGCAAAAAACTTGGCGTGCTCAGTCAAGTTACGTACTGGGTTGCAGGTCTAATCGGCTTACCGTTTTATTCGAATGCCGCAAGTGGCTGGAGCGTCGGCACAGGCGCAACCATGGGTTACATGATTGGATTTGTCTTGGCAGCCGCAGCCGTAGGTCATCTCGCCGAACGCAAACACGATCGCCAATTCATCACATCGTTGCCAGCAATGTTGCTCGGCTCGGCGATTATTTATATTTGCGGGGCAGCATGGTTAGCGCACTCATTAAATATCGCAGTCTCAACTGGCGAAGCTAATGCAATCAGTCTTGGCGTTGCACCATTTCTAATTGGTGACTTGATAAAGGTCTTGCTGGCAGCAGCCTCTACGTCGACGATCTGGCAGGTTATTAAAAACTAGACAATCGGATGATGGCAGGCAACAAACTGCCCAGGTGAGATCTCACGCAATTGTGGCTCTTGCTCTGCGCAAAGCGCCGATGCGCCGACACATCTAGTTCTAAAACGACAACCACTTGGTGGGTTCATCGGCGACGGTGGTTCACCTTGCAATAGTTCTGTTCTAATTTGCTTTGTTGGATCAGGAATTGGCACAGAGTTAAGCAACGCACGGGTGTAGTGATGGGCTGGTTTGGTATAAAGAACATCCGGCGGAGCAACTTCGCAAATCTTGCCGAGATACATCACCATCACCCGAGTGCTTATCGCTTTAACAACTGCCAAGTCGTGCGAAATAAACAACATCGTCAGACCATGAGTTTCTTTCATGAAAAGCAACAAGTTAAGAATCTGCGCTTGGATACTCACATCAAGAGCACTCACAGGCTCGTCGCATATCAGCATTCGCGGGTCGAGTGCGAGAGCACGTGCAATGCTGATTCGCTGACATTGTCCACCAGAAAACTCATACGAGCGACGATTCAAAACAAGGTCTGGTTCAAGCCCGACACTGAAAAGAAGCTTGTTGATGCGCTCATCTCGCTCGACGCGGGTGCCACGATCCCAAATCTCTAGTGGTTCATCAATCAACTGATGCACCGTCAGGCGTGGATTCAGTGACGAAATCGGGTCTTGAAAGATCATCTGCATTGAAGTTCGTGCCGAACGAAGGTTTTCTTTAGGCAACTGAGTTAAATCTGTACCATCAAAAATAACTTCACCAGAATTTGGTGGTGGCAATTGCAAAATTGCTCGCGCCATAGTTGTTTTACCGCATCCAGACTCACCCACAATTGCCAAGGTTTCACCCTTAACAACATCAAAGCTCAAACCCGAAACAGCCTTAACAATTTTGTTTTTACTAATTCGAAACTCAACCGTTAGATCACGAACAGTCAACACCGAATCAACGGTGTTGCGCATGTGGGCTGTACCTGACCCGGCCATTACAACGACTCACCAATCGGAAACCAGCAACGATAGATATGGCCATCTGGGTCTGTTTTCAACTCAGGATGGTCTGTCGTGCATTTATCTTGGGCATATTTGCAACGTGGGGCAAAACTACAACCAACGGGGCGATTTGTTGGATCTGGAAGTCGGCCCGCAATTACCGTAAGGCGCGTTCCTGATTTGTGGTCAACACGTGGAATCGAATTAAGTAATGCTTCTGTATACGGCATACGCATGTCAGCAAACAATTTTTTAGTCGGAGCATACTCAACAACTTCGCCAGCATACATAACTGCGACATAGTCGGTGTTGCCTGCAACAACACCCAAGTCATGGGTCACTAGAACCATCGACATCTTTAAGTCTTCACGTAACTCGCGCAACAGCTGTAAGATTTGCGCCTGCACCGTCACGTCAAGCGCAGTAGTTGGCTCGTCGGCGAATAAAAGTTTTGGATTACATGAAATTGCGATTGCGATCATCACGCGCTGGCGCATTCCACCTGACAATTGATATGGGAATGACTTAAGCACTGCCGCCGCATTAGGTATGCGCACGAGCTCGAGCAATTCTTTGCTGCGTGCCATCGCATCGCTTTTGCTCATGCCAAGACGAACGCGCAGGCCTTCTGAGAGTTGTACTCCGATTCGTCGCACTGGGTTTAACGCAGTTAGCGGATCCTGAAAAATCATCGCCATGCCTGAGCCGAACAATTCGCGCACTTGTTCTTTTGACATCGCTGTCAATTCATGACCGTCAAAAATTACGGTGCCGGTGCGATTAACGGTGCTTCCCTGCAATAATCCCATCGCCGCGCGACACATAACTGTCTTGCCACTGCCAGACTCGCCGACTACACCAACGCTCATTCCCGCTGGTATTTCAATATCTACGCCGCGAACTGCCTCAAGTGAACCACGAGGCGTGTCGAAATTTACGCTCATGTTTTTGATGCTGAGTAGTGAACTCATACTTTTGCCTCACGCCCGTCAAGTTTTCTGCGAAGCACTTCACCAATTTGGTTCGTCGAAATCACGGTGATGGCAAGAAATATCACCGGAATGTAAAGCACATGCGGAGAGTACTCAAGGTCATTTCGACCGCGCGCAATCATCCCTCCCCAACTGCCACCATCTGGGATACCGACACCTAAAAGCGAAAGCGATGCTTCAGCAATAATCACCACACCGACGGCAAGAAACGCAACGGCAATCAATGCGGGTAACACATTGGGCACAATATGTTTTCTAATGATCTGCATATCGCGCATTCCCATGCTGCGGGCTGCCGTAACAAATTCGCGACCACTCCATGTAAGGGTTGCGCCTCTGGCAATTCGACCCAAGATCGGGATTAACACAATCGTCAAAGAGATAACAAGCACCGTCACTCGGCGCCAGATTGGTACTGGGTTTGTCATGTCTACATTTGTTGCCAAAACTGAGACAAGCGCTAGTGCGAGTACTAAGTTTGGGATCGCTAAACCAACATTAAACGCAGTTGACAAAACTAAGTCAATTTTGCCGCGTACGAAGGCTGCGGTGATACCGAGTGCACTTCCGACTAACCCGCCCAAGCCAACTGCTGTAATCGCAATGAATATCGACATCCGAGTACCTGAAATTACTGACGACAATAAGTCATAGCCGTTATTGTCGGTGCCAAGAATGTGACCTGGTGAAAACGGAGTTACACCCAAAGCATCTTCATAAACAAATGTCCAATGCTCAAATGGCAGTAGGGGTCCGAATAATGCAAAAAATACCATCAGTCCTATCCACAAGACGCAGAGTTGGGTTGGTTTAGATAGTTCTTTGAATTTAAACATTCGTTCTTCGATCTCGAGTGCGCGGGTCAACAAAACCCGAACCAATATCAACAACTAAATTAAAGAAAACATAGAACAAAGCAATCACAGCGACACTCGATTGCAACATGATGTATTGTCGGCCACCGATTGCCGCAAATATTTCGAAGCCGACGCCGTATGTCGCGAAGATACTTTCAATAACAATTGCACCGCCAATTAGCCCACCCATGCTTAACGCAGCCGAAGTAAACAAGGTGATACTTGATGGCCGAAAAACATGCTGCCATAATATTCGCCGATCGCTTAAACCTTTTGACATTGCCATCGTCACATAGTCTTCGCGAAGCGAAGCAATCATGTCTGCGCGCAACAGGCGCGTGTATTGGGAAATTAATCCAAAACTTAAACTCAACACTGGCATTATCATATGTTTGAAATGCTCCCAGATGCCTTCTGAGTATGTGGCGTAACCAAGAGTCGGCAGCCAAGCCAATTTGGTGCCGACGACGATTATTAAAATCAAACCGATAGCGAAACCCGGTATCGACGAAAAAATGAATAATGTATTGCTGATGACTCGATCAGCGCGACGACCAGCACGATAAGCCGACAATACGCCAAGCGGTATTGCTATGCCAAGTGCGAAAATTTGGGTGTATGCCATCAACAGCAATGATCGGGGCATCGCTTTTATTAAATGACCTGAGACTGTTTCGGTTCCGCCGGAGTAATAAATCTTGCCAAGATCGCCCTGCACGAAATTGCCAAGCCACTGCAAGTAATAACCGATTGGGCCTTTGTTCAAACCAATACTGGCTCGAAATGCAGCACGCTGATTTTCGTCAGCAACCGGCATGACGATTGTGGCGAGATCAACGGGGATAATTCGTACCAGAAGCGAAACACCAAAGGTCACTAGAAGCAGCACAACAAAAAGTTGTGCGACTCGTTGTAACCAAAATTTTAGCTTTTCCACTTATCCCCTCAAATTGCCTATTCGTCACACTAGATGACTTGCGCAATAAACGACAAGGCGACGGTGTCAAAACACCGCCGCCTTGCGTATTAGTGAATTATTTAGTTTTAAGAACTACTAACTACTTTGTTGACCAAACACCTGTCCAGTCGATTCCGAAGTTTGTTACCAATCGTCGTTGTCCACCTGCGGCAAGTGGCAATTCGCCAATTCCACCGAGGTTTTTGTACGACAATGAGTAAGCCAACATCGAAATGTTGGTGATATGCGCTTCGTTTTGAATTTGTTGCGTTGCCTGCTGGTAAAGCTTTTTCTTCTTTGCCAAGTTCGATTCACCACGCGCTGCGAACAACAAGTTCTCGCTCACGGTGTCCTTGAACGATGAGATGTTCAAGATTCCAAAGTAAACAGGAAGCGCCTTAAATGCAGGAACAGCCGCAGCAATTTGCGTGATGAAGTGTTTTGGGTTTCCACCAGACGTGTCGCTCACCAAGAATGGAAGAGCGAAGGAGGTTCCAGTTCCTTCCATCAAAAGAAGCGGCAACATTTGGTATTGCATTGGGAATGCCTTTGCAATCGCCTCTGCTGTCGTTTGTGACAACAAGTTCACTTTGATTCCGGCTGCTGCACACATCTGTTGAATCAGAATTGCGTTTGCAGTTGCGTCTGCTGAAGCACTTACGTACGGAAGACTGAACTCAAGGTCCTTGCCTGTTTCTACTTTGTAGGCAGCCGCGAAAGATTTCGCCTTTGCGAGGTCAAACCCTGCGTAACCCTTCTTGTTGTACAGGATGTTGTTTGGTCCAACGATCGAATCTGGAACCATGCCCAGACCCTTTTGACGAACCTTCAACCACTTTTCGCGGTCAAGTGCATGAGAAAGCGCGAGACGCGCGTTCTTGCTGCTAAACGGAGCAATCTTGTGGTTCATCCAAATTGTTGGATAATAATCAGTCGGCGAAATAATCGTCGTTAGGCTCTTGTTCTTTTGCAAATCTTTGATCTGCTTTGCTTCAGTCGCTGAAGTGAACATTGTTGCCGCAAGTGAACCGCTCTTCACACCGCTGACGCGTGGTTGCGCATCTGGCAAGAAAGTGAATGTGATTCCGTCGAGGTATGGCAACTTGCCACCCTTGGCATCTTTGCGCCAATAGTCAGGGTTTGCTGCTACAACAAGTTTTGTCAACTCAGTTGAAACCAACTTGAACGCACCAGTACCAACTGGTTTTGTCGAACATGTTGTTCCAAGAATTTGGCTTGGAGCACGGGCAAAGAAACGGCCCGATGCGTAAAGCGATTCTGGATAATCAGACTGTGGTAGATACAAAGTTACTTGCACCGACATTGCACCAACTGCAACAACATCTTGGATGTTTGCAGTGAAACCTACTGCAGTACCAAGGGCGCCTGAGCTCGCTGGAGACCTGCCAAGCTTTCCGTTGAGCCAGAGAGCTCCGCGCAGAGCCTGAATGTTTAGCAACAATGCTGTTGCATCTACAGGTGTGCCGTCGTGGAACTTGATGCCATCACGAATTGTCAGCAGCCAAGTTTTGTTGTCGGCACTGTGCTCAAATGACTTCAACAAGTACGGAACAATTTTGCCATCGGATCGTTGCTCGACCCATGTTTCATAAATTGTACGAGCACCCATCAGTGACGAGTTCGCCAAGTTGTCTGCCATGCAATATCCAGGGAACGAGTCAAAAATACCAACTGTGATATTTCCTCCACGCTTTGGAGTATCTGGAGTAGCAGCACCGCTACTTGTTACTTGTGTGAGTGAAGCAACAAGTGCAATTGCCATTACGGCAACAACCTTGCGACGACCACCAGTGAATATGCTCTTCATTTTTAATTTCCCCCTTCGGAAAAAGGCACTTGCCTCGCCCTAACGCTACAGTCTGCCCCTAATACTGTCAACTACAGAAGGCTAGTTTCAGGTCAATTTCAGTTTGACCAAATTGGCAATTTTGGCACCATCGGCGCCTGCGCCAGCTATGTTTCGAACGGCTTTGACTACCGCACCCATTGCCTTTGGACCCGTTAATCCCGAGCTGGCAGCCGCGGCAACCTCTTGATCCACAATCTGTTCGAGATCGGCGTCACTTATCGCAGCAGGCAAATATCGTTCAAGAATTGCCAATTCGGCCCGTTCTGCGGCTTCAGCTTCAATGCGTCCTGCGTCCTTATATATGTCTGCCGATTCGGCGCGTTTTTTTGCTTCGGCACGAACAACTTCTTGAACTTGTTCGTTAGTTAGTTC
>CAMATY010000072.1 GCA_945861325.1 Ferrithrix thermotolerans DSM 19514 | reverse complement strand
AAACATCTCGCGGTGAAACTTGAACATCACCAACACGAATTTTTTCATTACTGTCCAGACCCAAATATGCAAATGTCTTCAGCCAGTCGATGAACTCTGCGCCAAGGCTGTATTTGAATGTGACACGATTGCAGTCAATCTCACGAGGGATCATGATTACTTCTTCGTGTTCTACATTTACGCATTCGTATGCACCAATACCTGCCGGAAAGTGAAAAATCTCCGGCTCGCTGAAACAGTCGGTTGTGAACAAACCGCGATTTCGCTCCCAGACAATTGGCGGATTGAGAGTTTCTTCGATTGTCGTCCAAATCGAAAACGTTGGTGCAAAATCTAAACCGTCAATCGAAAGATTCGACCCGTCACGCACGCCGATCTCGTCGATCGTGTCAAACAAATGATCAGACGCATAGCGAGCAAAGACATTGCTTAACCCGGGTTCGACACCCATTCCTACGAGTGCTAGCAATCCTTTTTCTTTCCAGCGCTCGTCAGCAGAAATTTGATCTTTGCCGAGATGCTCACCCACTTCTTCATACGGGTTAGTTGGGTGCGGCTTACTTAAGTTCATTGCCATATCTAGATAACCACAACCGGCTTCGAATGCAGCTTCGAAAATTGATTCGTTTAGTCGCGGGTCACAAGCATTAACGATCACATCTGCTTTAACACGTTGTGCGAGAGCAACGATGTCTGTTTTGCTTCGAGCATCAACTTTGGCTGAAGAAAACCGACCAGGTTCTTCAAGTTTGGCGATGATCTCGTCACCGCGGCCCGAGTTGATGTCAGCCAATATAAACGAGTCGAAGAAACTGCGGGTTTCGGCGATTGAAGCCATACCGCCACCCACCCCGCCAGCACCAATAACAAGGATGTTTGCCACAATAAGCCTGATTGCATTTCTTGTCGCTACTCGGGTGTAACGAACTACTTAAGTCTACCGCTCGTCTCTGACAAATGGTTGGCCCAGCATTTTTGGTGCACCTAGCAGGCGCCGCGCGCGCGGTGTTGAAAGCGCCACCAAAACAACAAGAGTCATCAAATACGGAAACATAGAAACTATTTCTGGCGGCAAAATATTTATTTGTTGTCCCTGCAACGTAAATGGAACTTGTAGACAAAAACCAAACAATACTGCGCCAACAATCGCTCGAAGCGGTCGCCATGACGCAAACACGACAAGCGCAAGCGCAATCCATCCGATTCCATTTGTCGTGGCGGCCTGACTCCATGCGGCAGCACGAGCGAACATGTACCAGCCGCCGCCGAGCCCCATCAATGCTCCGCCAACCACTGTGTGCAAGTACCTCACTCGCCTCACCGAAACACCTTGTGCGTCAACAGTTGCGGGTGCATCACCTGTTGCCCGCAAAATTAATCCTGGACGAGTGCGATGAAAATATAACGAAATAGACAATGCCAACAACCATGTCAAATATGTAATTGGATCATGCCCAAAAATAATCGGACCTACAAGTGGCAAATCAGACAAAGTCCCAAATTTCATTTTGTCAATAATCACTGGACGAGTTTTGCCTTCGACTGGTTTGCCAATAAATTGTGACAGACCAGTTCCAAAAATCACCATGGCTAATCCGGAGACAATTTGATTCGCTCGCAATGTGACAGTGAGTGTGGCGTGCACAAGGGCCATTGCGGCGCCCACAATTATTGATGCGACCAGTGCCAGCCACAGCTGCCCAGTCGAATCAGCGACAATAAAACCAGTCACTGCACCCATCAACAAATAACCCTCAACGCCGAGATTAATAACACCAGATCGTTCAGTGATCATCGCCCCGAGTGACGCCAAAATTAAAGTTGTTGCAATACTGATTGCATCAGCAAACGTCAAAATCCAGACATTTGAGTTCATCAAGATACTTCGCCGACCATAACTTGATGAGATTCGATAACCCGAGTAATTACAACTCGATTACGTCTGAACAATTCTCCGCCAAGAGCAAACAACAACACGGCACCCTGCAACACAACAGCAATTGCAATTGGCACCGGATCAGACGAAGCCTGCAGTGCTGAACCACCAACACGCAATCCAGCGAACAAAATGGCCGTCAGAATCACGGCGACAAAGTTGTACCGCGCGAGAGCCGCCACAACGATTCCTGCATAGCCGAGACCAATTTGCAGTAGGCCTGGATCAACTTTGCCCGCAGGGCCAACAACATACATTGCGCCACCTAAACCAGCGAGCGAACCAGAAACGAGCAGCACCGACGTCGTCAGCCACGTGCTATTCATCCCTGCATAACGAGCAGTCGATGGTGAGTCTGCAAAGACAGATGTCTCATATCCATAATTAGAACTTCGTACAAACCAAAACAAAAATACCGCGAGAAACATCGAAATTAATAAAGTCGGATATGTATTGGTTGTGCCGAATGCGCCGAATCTTGCGCTTTCATAAATCATCCGACCTTGCGGAAAGGGTGTCGATGGATCTCGAAAGAATCCTCGTGATCCAAAAATGAAATAATTAATCAAATTAAGCGCAACATAATTCAGCAACAGGGTGCTCACAATTTCACTAGTACCTAACCGTGCACGTAAAAGTGCCGGCACCAATACCCAAGCAGCACCAAATAAAGCTCCAGTCACAAGCACAACCGGAACAGCGATAAACGGAGTCAAATGTGGCGCAAGCGCGATTCCTGCCCAAGCACCGCCGACCATTCCGAGATATAGCTGACCTTCTTGGCCGATGTTGTAAAGATTCATTCGAAACGCAAACGCCGCTGCCATACCAGTACATATAAGTGGCGTGGCTAATCCGAGCGTGTCGGTGAGCCCATAAAAACTGGTGTAGCCGTTATTTAATAAATCGCCATAAGTTCGCAATGGTGGATGTCCGGTGAGTAACAAGAAAACTCCACCGACCACCGAAGCAAGCAAAACCGAAAGCACCGGAACTGCAACAATCAGCCATCGTGGTGATGTCAGTCGTGCTTCAAGCTGAATGCGTGTCTTGCCGACGATCATGCCGACAATCCCGCCATTGCACGACCAACAGCCTCAAAATCTTCGGACACACCGCGCGCTTCTAAAACTATTTTGCCGCGATACAACACAATCACACGATCAGCCAGAGTCATTACTTCGTCGAGATCTTCGCTAATTAGCAAAATTGCCTTTCCATTTTTTCTTGCTTCGTCAAGCAATGTATGGACCGCCTCTACTGCTCCGACATCTAAGCCACGAGTTGGCGAACAGACAACTAGTACGCGAGACATGTCACCAGAAAATAATTCGCGCGCTAACAACACTTTTTGAGCATTTCCACCAGAAAGTTTTCGTATCGACGTCAATGGACCAGGCGTTTTGATTTCTAACTTCTCAATAAAGCCTTCGGCTTCGGTCAACGCGCTTTTACGGTCAACGAGAAAACCTCGTTCGCGGGTCAACAAGAGATTGTCAACCATCGAAAGTGATGGAGCCAGACCAGTGCCGAGTCGGTCTTCAGGCACATACGCCAAGCCGGCTTTTCGAGTGGCGCGTGCACCAAGACCAGACGTTGGTACGCCACATACTGTGACTGCACCTTTGTTGGGTTGTCGCAGACCAGAAATAACTTCGGCTAGATCTCGCTGACCATTACCCGAGACTCCTGCAATTCCCAATATTTCACCGCCGCGAACTTTAATATTTACGTCTGAGAGAATTTTGATTTGATCATGTGACAGATGAACTTGAGAAACAGAAAGCAAGACCTCACCTGAATCTGATTTTCCGCGCCGCGGTGCAAGAGTTATTTCTCGACCGACCATTAGTTCAGCAAGACGACTGGCATTAGCGCCACCGCGTTTTACAGAACCAGTGACTTTGCCATCACGCATCACCGTGATGCGATCCGAAATATCTACGACTTCGCCAAGTTTGTGGCTGACAAATACGACAGATTTTCCGGCACTAGTCATCGCCCGCACCGTTTCAAAAAGTTTGACAACTTCGGGTGGCGCAAGTAACGCCGTAGGCTCGTCAAGCAATAAAACTTCCGCACCGTGGTACAGAGCCTTAATTATTTCAACACGCTGTCTTTGCCCCGCGGATAATTCGCCAACAACAGCGCGTGGGTCTAATGGCAAACCAAATTTTTCGCAAACTTCGGCAACTTTGGCCTCAATATCTTTGGGTTGAAGAACAAACGTCAGTCCTTTGCTACCAAGTACGACATTTTCGGCAACGGTGAAACGATCCACCAAACGAAAATGCTGATGGACCATCGCGATTCCATGACTCAGCCCACTACGCGGACTCGTAAGGCGAATTTCTATGCCGTTGCGCAAAACTGTACCTTCATCAGGTCGATACAAACCGCTCAGAATTGACGCAAGAGTACTTTTGCCAGCGCCATTTTCGCCGAGCAGAGTGTGCACTTCGCCACGCGCAACATCAAAATTGACCTGCTTGTTTGCTACAACACCAGGAAACTTTTTAGTTACGTTTCTTGCCGACAACGCAAAAGGGGTCGCACCGTTTTCACGATGCGACCCCTGCGTCGCCTCCGAAGAGGCATTCATGATTTTTGATCAGCCCTGTTTTCAGCCCTTGGTCGAGCCGATAACGCCCTCGACAAAGTACATTTGGCCGAGCAAGTCACCGAGCGGTGCAACTACACCCGCAGCGATTTGTTCTTTGCCTGCATTGTCCTTAATTGGCCCAGTGAACGGAGCAAACGAACCATCAATGATGGCTGCTGCTTTTGTTGCGATGAGTGCTTGAGTTTCTGCGCTCACCGATGTTCCAAACACACCTAGTTTTACGGTGCCATCCTTCATATTGCCGTAGTATTGTCCGGCATCACCTGCAGGACAAGATCCACCCGCAACTGCCATTGCAGCCTGGGTGTAATAAGGAGCCCAGTCCCAAATTGGAGCGGTCAACCAAGTGTCTGGAAAATTGCCAGCTAATGTATCTGAGTTGTAACCGACCCATTTTGCACCAGCTTCTTTTGCTGCTTCACCGGTTGCTGTCGAGTCTTGATGCATACCAAGAACGTCAGCGCCTGCCTGCAACAACGATTGTGCCGCTTCTTTTTCTTTTGCTGGATCAAACCAAGTTGAAGTCCATGAAACCTGAACAGTTGCTTTTGGATTCACCGAACGTACGCCAAGAGTGAACGCGTTAATTCCGCGAACAACTTCTGGAATTGGGAACGCCGCGACGTAACCCAATTTTCCATTCTTTGTCGCTGCGCCCGCTGCGATACCTGAGAGGTAACGAGCTTCTTCAGCGGCGCCAAAGTAGGTTCCCAGGTTTGCTGCGGTCTTATACCCAGTTCCGTGCTGGAAACAAACGTTTGGATATTTTCCAGCGGTCTCAAGCATTGGATCCATGTATCCAAATGATGTTCCGAAAATCAAGTTGTAACCATCACGTGCGAGTTTGTCGAACGTTGCAGTCGATTCTGCGCCCTCAGGAATATTCTCAAGTCGAGTCACTTCTATTCCGAGTGCAGCTTCAAGTCCTGCGATTCCCTGATCGTGTTGGTATGTGTAACCAGCATCACCAGGAACACCGATGTAGACAACGGCAACTTTCAAGTTGCTGTAATCAGGACCTGGTGCGGTCGTTTCTGCTGGTGCGGTCGTTTCTGCTGGTGCACTCGTTGTATCACTTGCTGCATCGCTTCCACCACAAGCCGCAACACCGAGTGCTGCCGCAAGCGAGAAAGCAAAAATTGATAATTTACTTTTCTTCATCTGATCTCCCCTATTTGAGTTATAGCCAATCGGCTGAGAGCAGAGTAACACTTTTGGTGGCAATGACCCTACAAGCCTTACTCACCCATGATTTGAGGTTTACAAACCGTAAATCCACTAATAATTCGCGAAATATTTAGAGAAGTTCTGCCCTCAAAAAGTTCAGCGCACTAATCACTGACAACTGACGCATTTGTTCGCGACCTATTGGCAAATGCATCGTTGTTGACTTAGTTGAGCCATCGGGCATTGCAAGCCCAACACATAGCGTTCCGACTTTGATATTTTGTTGTTCGTTAGGCCCAGCGACACCCGTCAATGCCAGACCAATATCGCAACCTAAAACTTTTCGAACCCCTACTGCCATTTCTTTGGCAGCAGATTCGCTTACGACAAGTTCATTCGTGATACCGAGTACCTCGTGTTTGACTTCGCTGGCATAACTAATAATGGCACCACGAAACACCTCACTCGCACCAGACACTGCAGTGAGTCGCCCAGAAACTAAACCACCAGTTACCGACTCGGCGACACCAAGTGTGAGTTTCTTTTGGCGCAACATATCAAGCACAACCGACTCCATCGTTTGTTCGTCCACACCAAAAACAATTTCACCGACCTGATTTCGAACTTTTGCATCCCAAACATCAATTAAACGAATTGCATCTTCTTGAGTATTGGCTTTTGCCGTTAGCCGTACTTTGATTCCTTCCCAGCCACTTGCCAAAAACGCAAGAGTTGGGTTGCCAACTCTTTCAAGTTCGCTAATCACTCCCACCAGACGCTCATTGAGTCCACTTTCGCTGTCGCCCCAGGTTCGCAACACACGACTTTTGATCACAGATGCTTCACCGCTGCGCATTAACAAGTCTGGCAAAATCGCTCGCTCAAACATTTCATAAAGTTCAAATGGCACACCAGGCACTGCATACATAACTTTGTCGCCAACCGGGCAGATTAAACCTGGCGCAGTACCCCGTCGCTGTTCAATAATTTTCGCACCACGTGGCACCATTGCTTGACGCAAATTGTTTTCTGGCATTCGGCGATTACGCGCAGTGAACATCTGCTCAATAACCAGGGCGACTTCATCGTTCATCTCTAATTCGACGCCCATAATTTCAGCGATTGCTTCGCGTGTGATGTCATCGTGAGTTGGTCCTAGACCACCGCAAATAATTACTGCATCTGTTTCT
>CAMATY010000071.1 GCA_945861325.1 Ferrithrix thermotolerans DSM 19514 | reverse complement strand
TCTGCATGGGCACCGCCGGACAGATAGCCGCCGCCGCAAAACTAGCCGCCGCCGCAAAACTAGCCGCCGCCGCAAAACTATGCGCCGCCGCAAAACTATGCGCCGTAAATTTAGCGCTGACTTTTATTTTGAAAGTGCGGCATCAACTTCGGCAACGATTGCGTCAACAAAACTTTTCACTTCAGCAGGCGGATTTTGCGAAGCACAAATAGTCAATTGCTCGCGGGCGCCAACAGCGTCACCACCCAGACGAAATCGAACGATGCCAAGAAAGCAGTGTGCATCTGGATATTTTGTGTCAATTGTTATTGCCCGCTCAAGGTCGCTGGATGCAGATAGAAATGCAAGTTTTTTAATTTCGTCTCCAGCGCCGCGAGCGATCAGCGCCAACAGCCAAGCGCGATATGTAAGTGCTTCAACATTGTCGGGGTCTACCCCTAAAACCTGCGAATACAAATCAATTGCTGCTTTTGGATCGACAAAATTTGTGGCTCTGGCTCTTGACAGCAGCGACGCTGTTGAGTCTTCGATCCCGCCAGTGAGCGATTGCCCAGACAAACGCTGGCCAGATTGCCGGGCAACTAGCCAACCAGAACCGATAGCGACAACAATTACTATCAATAGAGTCAGCAAATTTCTACGCAATCGAGACAATTGCGCTGCGTCGCGATTGGTTTGCGAAACAGCAATAGTTTGTGGAGATTTAATTCGCTTGATGACTTCTGCAGTTCGGGCAACATAGTCGCTGCGCAACGACTGATAATCATCTTGATCTAAATCTCCGACCGCTAATTCATCGTCGAGTTCTCGGATTGAATTTAGTAAAAATATTCGCTGCTCTTCGAGGCTGGCTAGATTTTCGTTAGACATGAAACTAACTTCGCTTTAACTTCGTCATAGATTCAGCGAGGGCCTGCTCAACGAGTTTTTCATCTTGTGCGCTTGGAGCAGTTGGTTTGTTCTGACGCGAACGAGAAAACGTCCGAATCAAAAACCACAAAGACATAATTAAAGCCGCAACAGGTAACGACCAGACGAGTGAATCTAAACCGGTTGCCCGCGGCACCAATAACACTTGCCCGCCAAAACGCTGTTCGATATAACTAATTATCTCGTCGTCAGTTCGCGTGCCAGTGCTCACTTGTCGAGCAACCTCTAAACGAATTGCTTGGGCTGCTGATGCTTGAGATACAAAAACACTCTCACCCGAACAAGTTGGGCAGGCCAGATGAGATGTGATCGAGTCAATTCTGTCTTGCTGAGTTTGTACAGACCCCGAGCGAGTAACGCCGATCGCCAGCAACAAACCGACCAATAAAAACATCCCGAGCCAAACTGATTTATTTTGTTTCATTACCCAAACTCATTTCGCAATTTATCTAGTTGCGCTTCAAGTAAACCTTCGCTCAACTCGCCGGTGACCCTGAGTCGGACTAATCCATTTGGATCAATGATCCAAGTTTCAGGAACACGGGCAACACCAAATGCAACTGCGATCGTGCCGTTGTCATCTTTTAATTTCGGCCAAGATCCACCCTTTTTTGAAAAAAATTCGCGAACAGCAAAATCACTGTCGTCATTGACGACCGTGTACAACTCGGCGCCATTCGCATTCTTAGCCTCGCGATTTGCAAAGTCAACTAATAGATGGTGCTCATTGATGCACGGCACACAAGTTGAGTTAAAGAAATTTAATACAACCCACGAACCTTTACGGCGCTGCAACTCAAATGGTTGATCATCAATTGTTGACCCGACGACAGATGGTGCGGGTTGGCCAAGAAGCGGTGACCTTGCAATTTGTCCATCGCTTGGCTTCGAGATAATTAACACCCAAAGCAACAGCGCTAAAATAAGTGCGACAACACTAGAAACGACTTTGACAAGATATTTAGCGAACATGCTTAGAGTGCATTCTGCTCGGATGTTGGCACCAAAGCGCTCGTGGCCTCTGTCGGTCGACGCCGACGACCAGGAAACGCGGCGAGCACCGTGCCGAGCGCCATTAAGCCTGTACCTATCCACAGCCAAGTGATCATTGGCTTGATGAAAACTTTGATTCGCGCCGTACCCGAATCTTGGCGAACTGGTGGCTCGAGTGTCAAATAAATATCGCTTGTGAGCGAAGCCTTAACCGATGGAGTACCAACATTCATTCCGATACGGGTGTACTTGGTAATTGCTGGTTCATAAGTTTTTTTGCGATCAACGATTACGCGCGCTTTAACACTTGTGCTGCGATCATCACGCACTTCTACGACATCGATCAGTTCAAAACTATGCCCAGCAAAAAATGCAGGTGTACCCGTAACAAGTGAAAGTTCTTGACTCTTGCTATAACTATTTGATGCACCGAGCGCGACAGCAATCATGATCACACCCAAGTGCACGATCATGCCGCCGTTTGCTCGACCGACAAGACCTCTTAATCCTTGACGGCGAGTCGCCAACACGACTTGTCGCAGTGCTGCACCACTTGATACTCCACCGAGAGTGAAAGTTAAAAGTGGTGCCAAGCCATAAGCACCGAGGGCGAGACTCGCCACGAGTGCTGCGATTCCGCACCACGCTGGCCAAAACAATCTTGTCTGCAAAGTTTCAGCCGATGCCTTGCGCCATGGCAACACTGGTGCAATAGACATCAATGTGAGCAGTGCGATGCCGATTGGAACTGTTAGTCGATCAAAAAATGGAGCACCAACTGCGATTTGCCGATTTTGTAGTGCTTCAATAATTAATGGAAACACTGTGCCGAGTAAAACAATAAATGCAAACACCGCAAATAAAACATTGTTTGCCAAGAATGCAGCCTCGCGTGACAGCGGTGAATCAATTATTCCTGGGCTGCGCAACTTGTCGCCACGCCAACCGATTAGAAAAACTGAAACTATTAATACGACCGCAAAGAACGAAAGAAACCACGCACCGATGCCACTCTCGCTGAAGGCGTGAACACTATTTAAAACACCTGAGCGAGTCAAGAAAGTTCCGAGAATTGTCAAACTAAAAGTCGCAACTAGTAGCGAAATATTCCAGACACGCAACATTCCACGGCGCTCTTGCACTAATACCGAGTGAATGTATGCAGTTCCAGTTATCCACGGAAGGAGCGATGCGTTTTCAACTGGATCCCATGCCCACACTCCACTCCATCCGAGCACTTCATAGCTCCACCAACTGCCGAGTGCAATTCCAAACGTCAAAAATCCCCATGCAAATAATGACCACCTTCGCGTCGCAAGAAGCCAACCCTCGCCGACCCGACCCGTGACTAGCGCAGCAATTGCAAATGCAAACGGCACAGTGACACCGACATAACCGAGATACAAAATCGGTGGATGAAACATCACCAAAATATGATTCTGCAATAACGGATTTGGCCCAGGCCCGTCTAAGACTCCTGGCGCACCTGCTGCAAACGGATTTGCCGGGAAAAATGAAACTAAGAAAAAGAATGCTAAGACGATCATCATTACCGCCATCGCCCACGCCGCAAGCGACTCGTTCATTCGCTTGCGCATCCAAAAACAAACGGCCAGTGTGTACCCAGAGAGAATCAGAACCCACATCAAGATCGAACCTTCAAGTGCGCTCCACACAGCAGCGAAGTTGTAAAGCGGAGGTGTCGACCACGAGCCAACTTTCTGGACATATGCAAGCGAAAAATCGCGAGTGATCATTGCGTACTCCATCACCACAAAAGCACCAACAGCAGCAGCAAACGCGAGAACTGCAAACCGTGAAACTAAGCGAATGACCCGTGGTTCGTTATTACGCACACCAGTGATTGCAGCAAATGCACCGAACACGGCTCCGACAAATCCGACGAGCAGTAAAGCACGACCTATCGTTCCGATTACCCCTGCACTTGCGAGCATGCCGCGCTCCCAGACTTTTCTAGTCGATCTTTATTTTTCGCCTCGTACTCATTTGAGTGTTTGACTTCAATTCGATTTGATTCGAGTTTGCCGTTCACGAGCCGACCATGCGCAACAACCGAAACGCATTCTTGAAACACGCCACCAGGATCTCCTGAATATTTGACATCTAGAGATTTTCCATTGAAGACAAGCGTGAAATTAGTTGTGTTATTTAACTTTGCTAGCGAACCCTGCTCAACTGTGCCCTGCACACGCAATCTGTTGGCTGTGTCGCAACCTGAACGCACTCCGATTTCATCAACATTGCAGTAGTAATCAATCGCTGAAGATAAAAACTGCGTGACAATAACCACGCCACCAACTCCAACGAGTGACAAAATAATTATTGGCATCCATCGTCGGCGCTTAGGTGCCTGTGATTCTGGTCGTGGTGTTAGATCCATGGTTTGTGTTGATCTTCAACGACTTTCGCAGAACTTTTAGCGCGGCGCAAAGTGCCAACTGCAAATAACACGATTGCGGCAACAGTAATAATGTATGAAGCAAAGATGAAGCCAGCGTCTTGCATCTAGTTGCTCACACTCTCATTTTGACGCGCAAGAATCGCGGCGTCTAATCCGCTTTGGTTGGCGAGATCACTGAGCAACATTGTTCGTTGACGATGCAGAATAAGCCATACAAATACGAGTGTGAATCCAACTACACCGCTAAACAAAGTGAACAACATTAAGCCATCCATTTTTACATCACCATTTGGATCTAAAATTGTTGCGCGTTGGTGCAGACTGCGCCAAAAAACGACACTGAAATGTACGAGTGGAATCTCGAGCACCGCGAGTAAAGCAATTACTGCTGAGCGTCGCGCGCGTTGTTCAATTGATCCATCAAGACGACGCACGGCGAGATAACCGATGTAGGTCACAAGCAAGAATGCTGTCGTCGTTAGTCGCGGATCCCATTGCCAAAACTCTCCCCAAGTAAGCCGACCCCACAAACTGCCAGTCACCAGCGTTATCACCATGAACATCACGCCAACTTCGGCAGATGCCCCAGCAACACGATCAAAACCCAACGAATGACGCTTGGCGAAAATATAAAAGGCTGATGCGATTGCAGTAACGATGAACGCAAGATATGCAATCCATGCAGACGGTACATGCACATACATAATTCGAACTGACTCGCCTTGCACAACATCTGCGGGAGTAAATACGAGCCCACTGATTACAACCCATGTCATTACAACGATCGTCAAAACGCCAACGATGCGAGTCGCCTGAGTGCCAGTGCTTGAAAACTTTGGCGCTGATTGTGACAACATTAAAGTAACTCCCTATTTATTACAGCTTCAATTTACTATTCATCAATCAACGGACCGAAGGCCAGTGATCCACCAACACCGAATACAGCAGCAAAAATTGCCAACAACCCAACCCATGCCCAACCTTCAGAAATTGCTGCACCACCGCTGCCAAAAGCCGCTTCCGTAGCTCGTGTTGCAGCAATGAGAACCGGCGCCACAACTGGCAATAACAACAATGGAAGCAAAGTTTCGCGACCATTTGTGCCCGCAGTAAGACCGCCGTAAAGCGTACCGACGAAGCCCAATCCTGTTGTCGCGCAGATAACACAAGTGACCAACAACACCAGACCAATTACCGAAACTTGCACTTGATACAGCAAAAATGCTGCTGCGATCAGCACAACATCGAGGGCAATTAATTGCAGACTAAGTGCGATCGACTTACCGAGAAAAACTGCCGAAAGATCTATGCCCGCAACTCGTAGCGAATCAAGCGCCGAGTCAGATGTATCAATCGCGAACGACCGTTGCACAATTATGAATAATGAAAAAATTGTTGCGAGCCAGATTAAGCCACCAGCAACACGCTGTAAGACATCATCATTGTCAAGAGCAAAGGCAAACATCACCATGATCAGACCTGCAAATGGCAGAACTTGATTTGTCACAACTCGGCTTCGTGCTTCAATTCGTAAATCTTTAATAAAAACAGCGCTGGCGACACGGCTCCTGCCAGTTTTCTTGACGGTTTTTTTCATGCCGGTTTTACCGTTCCAGATGCGACGACCAAACTGCGTGTAGCAAGTGCGCTGGCTCGCTCAATTTCATGCGATGCAAAAATTACCGTCGCGCCTGCATCTCTTGCTGCGCGAAGAGTTCTATCAAGTTCGTCACGACCTTGTGCATCAAGTCCGGCATGCGGCTCGTCTAATAGCCAAAGTTGTGCGCGACGCACGATCAGTGATGCAAGTGCACACCGACGACGCTGACCAGCAGAAAGTTTTGCTACTTGCGTCTCACTGAGTCGACCCGACAAACCCATTGCGTCCATTGCTTGATCTACATCGTTTCTTGTTGCACCGACTAGTCGCGACCAAAACAACATATTTTCTAAAACTGTGAGGTCTTGAAACAATCCATTTGCATGACCCAGCAAGCCGACACGCGATCTAACAGCCAAACGATCAAGTCGCAGATCACAACCTAAAACATTTGCTGAGCCACGAGCAATCGGCAACAGACCAGCACATGCGCGCAACAAAGTTGTTTTGCCCGCGCCATTTGCGCCTTGCAATAAAACTATTTCACCAGCATTGACCGAAAAAGTCGCGCCGGCTACCGCAGGAAAATTATCGTAAACAATTACAACATCGCTGAACTCAAGGACTTTTTCAACAGTCATCTATTCGCCCTTAAACTTTGCCGGGCGTTTTTCAATAAAAGCACTGCGACCTTCTTCAACATCGTTACTTGCCCAGGCCCGATCTCGAGCCCACTGCACGAGTTGATTAATTTCTGGCACAGGCGAAGAAGCATTTAGCGCTGCTTTATGACCAGCAATCGACAACGGAGCAAGCAACGAAATTTCAGTTGCCCAACTAATTGCGTCGTCAAGATCACCTAACCGATGTACCGAACCGAGATTCGCCAGTTCGGCGCCTGAATAGTTTCGCGCTGCAAGCAACATCGCGCGCGCCACTGGCCACGAACACTCACGCGCCAAGCGTTCAACTGTCCAATGGTTTACAACTAATCCAAGGCGAGCAGCCGGAACACCGATGACGCTTTGCGCAGTCGCCACACGAAGATCACATGACATCGCAATTTGTGCGCCAGCACCCAATGCGGGGCCGTCAATCGCAGCGATCGTGACAATTGGCGATGTTGCAAGTTGCACTAAAAACTTATG
>CAMATY010000070.1 GCA_945861325.1 Ferrithrix thermotolerans DSM 19514 | reverse complement strand
AAATCTGCCGGCTTACGCCTACGAAGGTTCAAATCCTTCCCGGCCCACCATTTGCTAGGTTTGCAAATTTATTAGGCTGAAGTCGTCCCAAATAATTCTGACAGCAGGCAGGAAATAGTCATTTCAAACAAGATTCCAGTGATTTCAGTTTGCATTCCGACCTATAACGGTGCAAAGTTTATTTCGTCAACCATCCAAAGCGTGTTAGACCAATCTTTTGAAGATTTTGAAATTGTGGTTTCAGATGACGGATCAACTGATGAAACTATTGAAATTATTAAAAGTTTCAAAGATGAACGAATAACAAAAATAGATTGTTTACAGAGAGTTGGCGCAGAGAAAAATTGGAACAATTCAGTTGCGCTGGCGTCAGGTGGACTTATCAAGTTGCTTTGTCAGGATGACATTATTTATCCTCCTTGTCTAGAAACTGAGGTCAAAGCGCTGACAGATCCAAATAATTTTGATTGTTCATTCTCCTTTCACACAAGAGATTTAGTTACGGCAAGCGGCAAATTGATGTGGGATCCGATCAGAAGTGCGTTTCCCAATCGTAAATATTCACTGAGTGATCTCTTGCCGCAAATTGTTCGCAGTGGTGGTAACCCAATCGGGCAACCCATGGCGGTTACTTTTCGAGCAGATTCCTTCAAAAGTGCCGGCGGATTCAAAGGAGAATTCGCCATTGACCTTGATATGTGGGTGAGCCTGTTAGAAGTGGGAAACGGTCTTGCACTAGGCAAGGTACTTTCCGCCTTTCGAGTTAACAGCAACTCCTGGGGCTCCGTTCTTTCGAAGCAGCAATTCGTAATGATGTATGACTTCAATACTCGCGCGCGAGCCAAGCATCCCGACATCGTGAGCAGACTTGATTCAGAGAAAGGTCGCTTGAAATGTTTTATTCGAACATTCGCTCGGCGGTTTGCCTCGCGCTGGGTGTTTAGAAGTTAGAAGTTCTTCTGACTTGCAATCACTTCAATATTTGAAGGTTGTCTTGCAAGATGCACTGCATCACGGCGATATCAAGCCATTTGCCAAACTTTCGGGCGACTTGCTGTTCGACTCCAATAAGTTTGAAACTGCAGGCCATATGCAATTCGCGCGAGGCAATACTTGTCGACTCAATGCGCGCGATCACAGTGTGAAAGCCTGAGACCGTAGCGACACTAATTAAATGCGTGAGAAGTTGTCGACCGATGCCGCGTCGAGCGACATCACGACGCACATATACAGAGTTTTCTACGGTCGAACGGTAGCCAGATCGATCTTTGTATTCACTGAGCGCGCCAAATCCTAAAATAATTCCTGCGCTGTCGGTTGCAACTACTGCGCAAAATGCACCGCTGCGAGTAGATATCCATTCGCGCTGCACATCAAGAGTTCTTGGCACAAGATCCATGGTCGAAGTTTCATTTTCGACTTCATAGTTATAGATCGTGCGAATCGCCTCAGCGTCATCTTTCGTAGCTTCACGAATCGTCAGTGTTGACATCAACAAAACCCTATCTTTCGCGGCATAGTCAGTTCCCGCTATATTGAATGCGAATTCTGTGAGGGTTAATCCGAGCAGTTGTTCGCCCTCTTAGCTCATTCGGTAGAGCACTTCCATGGTAAGGAAGAGGTGGTGGGTTCGATTCCCACAGAGGGCTCCGCAATACAAGGCGACGTAGCTCAGTTGGTTAGAGCATCCGGCTCATAATCGGAAGGTCATCGGTTCGAGTCCGATCGTCGCTACAAAGTGATGACTATCAGGCAAAGTAAGGTGAAATGATCGTATGAACCAAGAGGACTCAAAGTCGCGCAACACACTTGTTGTGTGGCGACTGCTGACTACAGCCGAGCGCAGGGCCCTCGTTGGAATTGTTTTTCTTATTCTGATTGGCATGGTTCTTGAAACGCTAAGTCTCGGAATTGTGGTGCCAGTCGTAGCGATCCTCACTCAAGATGATTACGAAACAAAATATAAGTGGCTCAGTGATTGGTTGGGTTCGCCAAGTCGCGAGGACTTAATTATTTTTGTGATGTTGCTGATGGTCGTGGTGTACATCGTGCGAAGCATATTTTTACTTTGGAGTTCGTGGATTCAAAAAGGGTTCAGTGCAAATTTGTCAGGTCGACTTTCTCAGCGACTGTTTACAATTTATTTGCGACAACCATACATGTTTCACTTACAAAACAACTCGTCAACTCTGATGCGCAATTCACGCAACGCAAATGTTGTTGTTTCGGGCGGCATCGACCCGGTGCTGGTGTTATTGACCGATGGTCTCGTTGCAGTTGCAATGTTCACACTTTTAATCGTTATTGAACCCGTTGGAACGCTACTTACAATCTTTATCTTTGGTGCTGGCGCCTGGGCATTTCAGAAACTGACTAGAAATCGAATTGAAAAATGGGGTGGCGAGAAAAATATCCACGACGGAATGATTCTGCAACATCTTCAGCAGGGCCTTGGTGGGGCAAAAGATGTAAAAATACTTGGTCGCGAAGGCGAATTTCTTTTTCAGCACGACAGACACTTAAAAGAGAGTTTGCGGATTAGTCGTGTTTACACGGTGTTGCAGACCGTGCCGCGCGTGTGTATGGAGATTCTCACAATCGCAGGCTTAAGCGCGCTAGTCATCAGCATGGTTTTGCAGAAGCAATCTTTCTCCGAGATCATTCCAACTCTTGGTCTATTTGCGGCAGCCGCATTTCGAGTCATGCCGTCCATCAACCGTTTGTTGGGCTCACTTCAAACACTGATTTTTAGTCGTGCAATCATTAGTTCGGTGTATTTAGATTTCAAGCTTGATGCGCCCGATATTGTAGAAAATCAAAACGTCATCCCATTCAAAGAGCAACTTGAATTGAAAAATGTTTGCTTTCAATATCCAACAGCCATTAATCCGTCGTTGCAGGATGTCTCGCTCACGGTGCGTCGAGGTGAAGCAGTTGGATTTGTTGGCCCTAGTGGTGCTGGCAAGAGCACACTCGTAGATGTAATCCTTGGACTGTTTGCGCCGACTTCAGGCACAGTATTAGTAGACGGTGATGACATTCAAGACAATCCACGAAATTGGCAAAATCAAATTGGCTATGTACCGCAAACTATTTATCTGACGGATGACACTTTGCGTCGCAATGTGGCATTTGGTCTAGGTGATGAGAATATTGACGAACAAGCAGTCGTCAACGCGATCCACCTTGCGCAACTCGAAGAATTCGTTGCATCGTTGCCAGAAAAATTAAGCACGGTTGTCGGTGAACGAGGGGTACGACTTTCTGGCGGGCAGCGTCAACGAATCGGAATCGCACGTGCGTTGTATCACAACCCAAGTGTCTTGGTTCTCGACGAAGCAACGAGTTCGCTAGATACACCAACCGAGCACGGCGTAATGCAGGCGGTCCGAGCGTTACAAGGTTCTAAAACAGTAATCATTGTTGCGCACCGACTGAGCACCGTTGAATACTGTGATCGTCTTTATCGAATTGAAGATTCGCGAATGACCGAACACGGCACATTCGACGAAGTAGTAAAACGCGCAGCGCTTAAAAAATGAGCCAGCAGTCACTTGCGTCGCAACTAGATGTTGTAATCGTCGGCGGTGGAATCGTCGGACTTGCAACGGCGAACTCGTTGTTGTCGAGCAATCCAAAACTAAAATTAGTAGTTCTAGAAAAAGAAGCAACACTCGGTGCACATCAAACTGGACATAACAGCGGTGTGATCCACTCCGGACTTTATTACAAACCAGGTTCACTCAAGGCCAAGAATTGCATTGAGGGTTATCAAAAACTTCTCAAGTTTTGTCAAGACAACGACATCGCTCATGAAATTTGTGGAAAAATCGTCGTCGCATTATCAGAGCAAGAGCGTGCACAACTTGAGATGTTGCAACAGCGTGGTGAACAAAACGGATTAATGGGTATCCGTCGGTTAAGCAAAACCGAAATAACCGAAATAGAACCGCACTGCACTGGTATTGACGGATTGTTTGTTCCACAGACCGGCATCGTTGACTACGGAGCAATGACAATGCGTCTCGCCGATCGAATTCGCGAATTTGGTGGACAAATTCTCACTAGTCATCGGGTTCGTGAGATTACTGAGTTATCCCATGGAGTTGCGGTATCAACAGAGCAACAACGTTTTAATGCACGCACTGTTATCACTTGCGGTGGATTGCATTCTGATCGGCTTGCGATGCAAACCCAACCAGATCTAGATCTGCGAATCATTCCCTTTCGCGGCGAATATTTTGAATTGAAAGAATCTGCAAAACATCTTGTTCGCAGTTTGATTTATCCAGTTCCGGATCCGAATTTCCCATTTTTGGGTGTGCACTTCACACGACGCATTGACGGCTCTATTGAGTGTGGCCCAAATGCAGTGCTGGCTTTTGCCCGCGAGGGATACCGCAAGACCGATATTTCAATTCGCGAATTCGCCCAGACTTTGGCTTGGCCAGGTTTTCGAAAAATCGCACTCAAGTATTGGCGCACTGGACTCGGTGAATATCATCGCTCGTTCAGCAAAAATGCGTTCGTTGCTGCGCTGCAGAAACTTGTGCCAGAAATCACTGCGAACGATCTTCAACCGGCTGGCGCTGGAGTGCGGGCCCAAGCTTGTAGCCGCGCTGGAAGTTTGTTAGACGACTTTGAAATTAGGCAAATTGGTCGAGTGGTGCATGTTTGCAACGCTCCATCTCCTGCCGCGACTGCTTGTTTAGCAATTGGTGATGCGATCGCGTCTCGGGTTTCGTCGATCGTAGAGTAGGATTTCATCCGACTTAATGCTGATCGGATAAAAATTATGCAACAACACATCACTGACTATTCGGCGCGACTCGCAGGTGCATTGACACTTCCAGCGATTAAACAAGTTCCCGAACTTGCTGCAGCCTTCAAGCAGGCGTGGGACACTAAAAAAACAATTTATCTTTGCGGCAATGGTGGAAGCGCTGGCAACGCAATCCACTTGGCAAACGATTTCATCTACGGGGCGGGTCTAACGCGCGGCATCGGTTTGCGGATCGAATCTCTCGCTGCCAACTCAGCAGTGTTGACATGCCTTGCCAACGACATCGGTTACGAAGAGGTGTACGCCGAACAACTTCGCGTTAAGGCAAACTCTGGTGATGTGCTGTTGGTATTTTCAGGCAGCGGTAATTCGCCAAATATTGTTCGCGCTCTTGAAATGGGCAACAAACTTGGAATGGAGACCTTTGCAATTCTCGGGTTCTCTGGCGGAAAATGCAAAGATATCGCAAAACATCCATTGCATTTCGCGATTGACGACATGCAAATCGCCGAAGACTTGCAGCTAATTATTGGGCACATGATTATGCAGTGGCTTTGCGACAGCGCAAATAGCGCTAAGTAGATTTTCGAGAATTATCGTGACGACTGCAATAGTTACTGGCGGCGCGGGTTTCATCGGAAGCCATCTCGTAGATGCTTTACTCGCCGAAGATATCTCAGTTCGAGTAATCGATAATTACTCAACTGGTCGGCCTGAAAACCTTGCACATGTTGCTGGACAAGTCGAGTTAGTCGAGGCAGATTTTGCAAAGCCAGGTAGTTGGCAAAATTTATTTCAAGATACTGATTGGGTTTTTCACCTTGGGGCGCTCGCCGACATAGTTCCTAGTATTCAAAGACCAACAGATTACTTTCAGGCCAATGTCGATGGAACTTTCAATGTTTTAGAGGCTGCCAAAAACGCCGGAGTTAAGCGATTTGTTTATGCTGCGTCCTCTTCGTGCTATGGAATTCCAGAAAAATATCCGACTTCGGAAGCAGCCGAGATTTCTCCGCAGTATCCGTATGCGTTAACAAAACGCCTAGGTGAAGAACTTGTGATGCATTGGGCACAGTTATATAACTTGCCAGCGATCGCGTTGCGACTTTTTAATGTCTACGGTCCGAGGTCACGAACCTCTGGCACATATGGCGCCGTATTAGGTGTGTTCCTCGCACAAAAATTAGCGAACAAACCATTTACGGTTGTTGGCGATGGAACGCAAACTCGAGATTTCACATTTGTAACTGACGTTGCTAACGCATTTTTGACGGCAGCAAAAAGTTCAGTTTGCGAAGAGATTTTTAATGTTGGTAGTGGCGAAACAGTTTCTGTGAATCGCCTCGTTGAGCTTCTCGGTGGTGAAGTCACATATATCCCTAAGCGTCCAGGTGAACCAGATTGCACATACGCCGACATCACTAAAATTCGCCGAGAGTTGAAATGGCAGCCGAAAGTCAATATCCAACAAGGCGTTGACAATGTCTTAGCAAATATTGATTACTGGAAGTCGGCGCCGGTGTGGACACCGGCAACGATTGCGACGGCAACGCAAGACTGGTTCAAGTATCTTGGTAGCAATGACAAATAAAATATTTATTACTGGCGGCGCCGGTTACGTGGGCTCAATGTTGGTACCACGACTTCTTAAAGACGGTCACTCCGTGACAGTAATTGATTTAATGTGGTTTGGCGATGATGTAATTGATGCTCACCCAAACCTAAAAATGGTAAAGGGCGATATTCGTGATCAGAAATTATTGAAAGCCGAAATTCCTGGGCATGATGTTGTAATTCACTTGGCATGCATATCAAACGACCCAAGTGTTGACTTAGATCCAGAACTTGGTCGCTCAATAAACCTTGATGCGTTTAGGCCTTTGGTTGAGATCAGCAAAGCAAGTGGTGTTAGTCGCTTTATATATGCATCATCGTCATCTGTTTATGGCGTGAAAAGTGAGCCGAACGTTTCAGAAGATATGTCGCTTGAGCCTTTAACTGACTATTCAAAGTTCAAAGCTGACTGTGAAAAAATTATCGCAGAATATCAGTCAAATGATTTCACGACTGTAACAATCCGTCCAGCAACTGTCTGTGGCTATTCACGTCGGCAGCGACTTGATGTTGTTGTCAATATTCTTTCGAACTTGGCTTTTCACAAGCGAAAAATTACAGTATTTGGTGGTCAACAACTTCGACCAAATATTCACATCGCCGACATGGTTGAAGCATATGTCGTGTTATTGAACGCTCCGAAAGAATTGATCGCTGGCGAGATTTTCAATGCTGGGTACGAGAACCAGAGCGTCGAAGAACTCGCACTTTCGGTGCGTGATGTGATGGGCGATGATGTTGAACTTGTTACTTCCCCATCAGACGACAATCGTTCGTACCATATTTCATCTCAAAAGATTTCTAAAACTCTTGGCTTCGTGCCACAGCACACAATTAGAGATGCAATTGTTGACATGAAGAA
>CAMATY010000069.1 GCA_945861325.1 Ferrithrix thermotolerans DSM 19514 | reverse complement strand
TCAGATGGAGCGATCGGCATATCAACTTCATCAGGCGAATATTCCCGAGACCACTTGCCTGCAGCCGCATAAGGCGGATGTGGACGCAGATAACTCAAATGTGCGAACCAAGAGTCGTCAGTTTTCTGATCACGACCCGTGAGCCAGATAAAAAACTCATCCGTCAAAAAAGTTGAGATACTCAAATCTTCATGACGATCTGGCTCTGTGCTGAGTGCACCATTGAAATCATCGCCCATGTCGTAGCCGTGCTTTTTCAGATTCTCGATCCACGGCGGGTACGGCTCAGAAAGATTCAAGATTCGGTCAAACCCAGGCAGCACATGTTGATAACTAGAAAGTCGCTCATCGTTCGGCGAAGTAGTTGTGCGTGGATCAACGCCTTGGTCTGTGTAGCCAAAAATCACCGGATCGTATCCATTGCGTGCAGCCAGACGGGCAACATTGTCGAAACGGTCGTCAAGTGGTGTGCCGTTGGCGCAGACCCGATGATTCATCTGATATAGACCCGTATACAAACTTGCGCGACCAGGTGAGCATGGCGCTGCTTGGCTGTAGTGATTTGCAAAGCGAACACCATTGCTCGCGAGTTCGTCAAGGTTTGGTGTGCGCACAACTCTGTGCCCAGCACTCGATAAACAGTCACCGCGAAATTGATCCAGCGTTATCAGCAAGACGTTTGGCTTCACCCTTGGCAGATTACTACCAATCCTTAATTTTTTGATAAGGCTAAGTGCAATTAAGACATATCAATGCGAAACACTGCCTCGTTAATCAAAGTTTCACACGCCCGTAAGACGCCCTTCAGCCGAGCCTCAGAAACGCTGACGATGTCGTAGCCCACGATCGTCTTATCGCTGAGCGCGTTACTCAGTTAATTAGCCAAGTTTTTTCCATTACGGATTTTTCTGAGCACATCAACTGCATCGTGGTGTGATTGTCCTTGTATGTGATATCCAAGTTCATTTACGCATAAAGCATCACAAGCTCTAATGATCGCATTTTGTGCGAGCACAACTGACACCCGTGGTGAAATCGTTGATTCACGCTTGGCAGCCAAAAACATTTCACTGGCAACTTTTAGCATTATCTTTGCATCAGCGCGATTGCGCTGGCGTCTTTTTGGATTGATTCTTGCCACGGCTACCTCGTAGTTGTGTCTTTGGTAGCGATATGTGTGCGGGCAGATTGCCGAAAAGGCAAATTCCTTCTCGTGAAATATTCATCCAGAAAGGAGTTTTCGATTCTTTTAAAGTCGGGGCAATTACAGAAGTGATTGATACTTCTCGACCGATAAATTTTGTGAGATAGACACGAATTTCGTGGCGTAATTCTTCGGCTTGCCGTTGTGATCGTGAAGTCAAATGAATAATGAGCAAGTCAATATCGCTACTTGGAGTTGATGTTTTGCGGGCATGACTTCCATACAAAACGATTGCGCCAACACTTTGAAGTCGTTGTCGTAGGTAGTTGACTGTTTTATTATCAAGATCGTCAGCAACCTCAATCATCTTTCTCAGGTTTGGCATCAAAAAATAATTGTGACTGATTTTGTATAAATGTGTTGACCCGACAACTTGTCGAGTAATAACTCCCTGATTTTTAAGGGCATCAAGGGCAGTTGATGCTGTACTCGGAGACATTTCAGTTTGTCGCGCAATGTCGCGGACACTTAGTAAAGAGTCAACAGTTAGTAGAAGCTCTAACACTCGGGATTGTGGGCCGCCAAAGATTGACGAAAGGGGGGAGTCTAAAAGTTTTCCAGTCATATGTCTAATTTATCAAACAGATGTCTAATAATTAAAACATAGAAGCATTAATTCCCAGGGTTTTTGTGGGCAAAGTAAGTAGTTTTATTTTTTGGTGGCAGCGACTTCGCACGCGGCGGGCGCCTCTTTGATCACGCGATTTTTGGCCGAGACTGGTGATTTGTTGAGACCGCTTCGCCACGCATCTAAAAATCGCCATGGCCAAATTTCGCCCCGCAGAACTTCATATTCTCCTTGTGGACAAATTCGAGAAATACCAAAGTGAGTGTGGCATCGTGTGATTCGAGCGTTGCCAGAAGAACCCATCACGCCGATCCATTGGCCTGGTTCTAAGCGGTCACCAAGTTTCACTTTGACTCGGCCAAGGTGTGCAAAATAGTAACGGACTTTGTCGTCACCGTGAATCGTGACTGTCAACCCACCGCGTGTCCCTGGGGCGTCAAGTTTTTCATCCCAGATGTCTTTTGTTTCGACATCAAACACAACTCCAGAAGTCGGGGCAAGCACATGGGCATAACAGCCCTCAACATCGGTTGCAGGGTAGTCAATGTGATCTCGGGGATAATCCACGGCGACTTTTGAAAACGGGAAGACATAAGTAAAACGTTTTTTCTGATCTGCGCCCGCCGAGTTATCACGGGCAGCAAAACTTGTTGATGCGGTAAAACTTGCGACAAAAATGATCGAGACTATAAGTCGTCGGATCATTTTTATATCTCACTTATCTTTAGATAAGACCTCGGACGCTCGTTGTACCAGCAATTCGCGTTCACGACTTGTGAGTGGGCGTGAAGTTCGTACATTTAGTTCAACTCTGTCACCTTCGCCTGCGGCTTCAATATCGTCAACAAATAGAACTGTAGTTAATCCTTTTGTGCCTGCCAAATCACGCATTGTATTTGAGACAGTATTTGCACTTGCGTTACTTGGCGAAAAAGTCATTTCAAGCCGTGTAGAAACCGGTTCTTGGCTTAGATTGCGCACGCTTGCCATTTGACTATGCGGAATATGAACTGTGCTGACACCATCACGCAGTCTTGTCGTGACCATGCCAACATGCTCAACGAAGCCGTGAATTGGTTTTTGCCAGCCGAGTTCAGCCTCAATCTCGTCACCAACTCCGTATCTGTCTTCAAGAAGTACGGCGAGGCCAGTTAAATAATCGTTCACGCGATGTTGTCCACCAACCGCTAATCCTGCGCCCAAGAAACCTGCGCTTGAAAGAAAGAAAGCAGCATTCAGGTCAAGGACATTAAAAATTGCAATCAGAGAAATTATCCAAGCAGCAAGACTGATGAAATGGTGCAACATTCGAGTCGCTGCATCAATTCTTTGTCGACGACGTTGTTCTCCGCCTTCAGCTGTTTCAGAACCAATTCGGCGAACGCTGTTCTTCCACCAGTTCGCAGCGTTAGATGGACTTCGATCTGCAATGCGTCTCACTACGACACTCAAAACCAAATATGAGATGCGGGTGAAAATGAAACAGCCGAGGACTATGGCGATTGCAACAACTGGTTTTGTCATAAACTTAGTGAAACCAGATTCTTCAACTGGCTTTTTCGCCGAGATAAAAATAAGGAGCCGAAGTGCAAACATCTCCCTACAGTTTGCCTGAATTTTTGGATCATCGTGTGCAACTAGGGTTTAAGCCGTGATTGGGCGACGACTCTTAATTGCATCGGCACTCTTTATGTTTGTTGGGTGCGGTTCGCAATCGGCATCGCAAAATGTCGCTGAAATTTCGTCTGTGCCACAAGTGACAGTCGCTGTTGAAAGCTCAGACACGAGTGTGGTTGAGGCTCCAGAAACGACGAGCACGATGCTTGCCACGAGCACGATGCTTGCCACAAGCACGACTAGTACTACCTTGACCCCTGTCTCAACCACAGTTCTCGACACATTGTGTATCAGGCTCACGCAGTGTCAATTTGCGAACCTTGTGGCGGTGGATTTCTCTAGATTGCAGCTGGATTTTCAAAACTTCAGTGTTGCCTCTTTGAATAGTGCAAATTTCTCCGGGGCGAATCTCGCAAAGTCGCTATTTATTCGGGCAGATTTGACTCAGGCTAATTTCAATGGCGCGAACCTAAGCGGTGTTGACTTCACGGCGGCACAAATGTCTGGCGCAAATCTTGAAGGCGCGAATCTCACTGACGCAATTTTTTGTGATGTTGATTTGAAGAGTGTTGTCGGTTTAACCGATGCACAAATAAATAAAATCAAGAAGTTTAAAACTAAAGGCAAAGTCTTCTGCCCATAGATTTCGGTGGTGGTAGCACCACCACCGAAATAAATCGAGTTGCGCATGCAACTTCGTGAAAGTAGCCTAAATGTATGTCTGGAAAAAGGGTTGTCCTTGTAATCGCAGTCGTATTAGTCGTCGCAATTGCGTCGGCTATGTCTTGGCTAGTCGTAAAAGAAGACATGTCAATGACTGAGATATTTTCGAAGATTGGCATCACCAAAAATAGTGATGCGACTGTTGCCAATGTTCCGATCATCACCGACAGCACAATTAGTGCTGAAACGACGATCAGTACAGAAAGCACATCGACTACTACGACTACCACGACTACCACGACTTCTACGACTGTTCCGACAGTTACGACAGTTACGACACTTCCTGAAACACTTTGTATTCGGCTTGGACAATGCCAATTTGCAAATCTTGCAGATGTAGATTTCTCATCGTTGCAGTTATCTTCGAATAATTTCAGTGTCGCGTCATTGGTTTATGCGAATTTCACCAAAGCTAATCTTGAAAAAGCGATTTTTACGCGGGCTGACTTAAGACGGGCGATTTTTGTAGGCGCAAATCTAACTGGTGTTGACTTCACTAAAGCCACAATGACCGACGCAAATCTTGAAGGTGCAACTTTAACTAACGCAATTTTTTGTGATGTTGATTTTAAAACACTTCTGGGCACGACCGAGTCGCAACTGGCGAAAATCAAGAAATTTAAGTCAAAAGACAATATTTATTGCCCGTAGAGATTAGAGAACAGAAATTATCTAATCGATAGAGAGTCTCCCGCCGATGTGACATTTTGGTGTCTGGCGAGTTAAGTTTGAGAAACTTAACTATTTGGGGGACAAGATGGCTGCTGCAATACCTGGCTCGATTAATGACGTCAATGCTGAATGGTTGGCTGAAGCCACTGGTCTAAAGATTAAGACAGCCGAAATCCGCATCATCGGAGTGGGTGTTGGCGTTGCCAGTGCGGTTTATCGCGCCAAAATCACCGGTGAAAATTGTCCAGCCAGCGTGATCGTAAAAATGCCAGCGCTTGACGAAGCAGCAAAGTTCACCTCTTCAATTCTTCGAATGTACATTCGTGAAGTTCGATTTTTTAAATCTTTAGCCAAAGAGTGCCCAGTAATTACACCAAAATCTTTGTACGGCGAAATCAATGAAGAGACGAGTCAATTTGCGATGGTGCTCGAAGATTTGGCGGGTCACCGGATTATTGATCAGACACTCGGAATCGGTATTGAAGATGCTCGACGCGCGGTGGATGCACTGGCAAAAATTCACGCCAAGTGGTGGGGCAAAGCCGATGGTCTTGCCGCCGATGGCACGACGATTGCATTTAGTGATCCGATTTATCCTGCGGTATTGCCATTTGTATTTGCAGAAGGTTGGGAGAAAGTCAAGAAAGAGCTTGATCTTTCTGAGTCAATGCTAAAAATTGGTGAAAAATTTGCACCGGAGATTGGCAATTTAATGTCGTCACTAATGGCTGGACCAACAACTTTGGCTCACGGTGACTTTCGCGCCGACAATATGATGTTTACAAAAAATAATGATTTTATTTTGTATGACTTTCAATTAATTGGCACAGGGTCTGGCGCGTATGACCTTGCCTATTTCGTGACGCAAAGTCTCACCGCGCAAGATGCAAGCAAATACGAAGGCGAATTATTTGAACGATGGCTTGAAGGTTTGCGTTCAAACGGCGTTACCGAGTTAGATCGAGATCGATTGTGGTTGCAATATCGAGGCACAGCATTGTTCTGTCTTGTCTACCCAGTTGTTGCAAGTCGTGGGATGGATCTCAACGAGCCGCGCTCACGTGCGCTTGTAGAAACAATGAATTCTCGCTTTGAGAGAGCATTTAACGAACTGGATCTTGCTAAATTGATCTAGTAAATGGAATTAATACTTGTTCGGCACGGTTTGCCGGTGCGCCGAGAAGTAGTTGAAGGACCCGCTGACCCTGAACTCTCGGTCGAAGGTCACGATCAATCTGCACGTTTAGCAAATTATTTAGCGACCGAGTTTATAGACGCAATTTATTCAAGTCCGATGAAACGAGCGATGCAGACTGCAGAACCACTTGCGAATGCAATTAGTTTGCCAATCTCAATTATTGATGATGTTGCAGAATACGACCGGCTTTCGAACGAATATATTCCGATTGAAGAGTTGCGCGCCGCTAATGATGAGCGCTGGCACAAACTACTGGCGGGCGGTTGGCAATCTGACTCAGACACGCTCGAGAGTTTTCGCCATCGTGTCGTCTCAAGTCTTGAACAATTGATTAGTCAACATGCTTCGCAACGCATCGTGGTGACTTGTCACGGTGGTGTTATCAATCAATATTTGGCCCATATTTTAGGGATTGCAACTGAGCGCGGTTTTTTCTATCCGCAATACACCTCAATTCATCGCGTGATCGCCGCGCAAAACGGTTTACGATCGATTGCTTCGCTAAACGAAATCGCGCATCTGCGCTAGTAATTTGCGCGTGACAATGGCGCAGTTAAACATGTCGGTCCGCCGTCACCTTTTACAGCAACATTGGCGCCATCAAAAATATGAACGGCGACACCAGATTCACGTAACTTGCCTTCAATCTCTGGGTTTCCGGCTGCCAACACAACAACATTGGGTGCCACCGCCAAAATATTTGCGCCCTGTGTGTGCACTTCGGTGTCATTCACGGTTAGCCAACTGATGTTGCGCGATTTGAGAAATTCGAGCAGACGAACTGGAGCAAGTGGTTCGTAAACAACTGCCTGTTCATGGCTTATCGGTGAGAGCACAGACATCAGGTGCAACACCGCGTCTGGTCCTTGAAAGTGTGGTAAGTCGAAGGCGTGTACTTCAACACCGAATGGTGAGAGCATATTTCTGATTTGTGAAATTCCTTCACCGTTTGTTCGATAGCCATGACCAATCAATAAAGTTTTTGTGTCGAGCCATACTTTGTCGCCACCATCGGCGATTGCTGAACCAGTCAACTCGCCCAAAATATTTACATCTAGTTGTTCTAAATCTTTTCGTATTTCGGCGGGTTCGGCACGGCGAATTGGTTTTCCCATTTGCAATAAAATCGCACCGTGTGGTGTCATGATCATTGGGTCGTGCATATACACAGCGTCAACTAATCCGTCAATAGCAGGTGCGGTGTGCACAGTGCAGCCAAGTTCGCTAAGCAAATCTACGAATTCGCAATGCTCTGGCACGAGTGCATCACGATTTGGTTCGCGCCATTGCGCATCACCAACGAAATCTCCAATAGTTGTTGGCGTGCGAACAAGTACATGTTCAAGTTTTGAAACCATGTCCGGGGTGCCCCACATAGGTTCTTACGCTATGCCGAAACTGTTAGCATTTTTGCTTATGGCGAATGCTTCGGCGCTGCGTAAATCTAGTAATCCATTTTTGTC
>CAMATY010000068.1 GCA_945861325.1 Ferrithrix thermotolerans DSM 19514 | reverse complement strand
ATGGCTCGGCGCCACCGCGCGAGGCGTAACTCCATAACATCGACGCAATTCCGGCCGACTCTGTTTCGGGGTCAGCGAAACCTCTGGCGACTACAGGTTCTGAATCTGGCCGCATTGCTCGCACTTTGAGCTGATGTTGTGAATGTTTTGCAACTGTGGTTGCTGCGGCCAAAATTTGCGGTGAGCAGCGATAATTATTTGGTAATTGCAATACTGTCGTGCCACGAATTTTGTCTGGCAGATCATCAAATAGTTTTTTGTCGGATCCGTTCCAGCCATAAATTGCTTGCATCGGGTCGCCGACTACGAAAACATCAGACCGTTGTCCGCGAATTACATCAAATAGTTCGTACTGCAAAGGATTCATATCTTGTGCTTCATCAACAAATAAATGGCGGTAACGCCACCGCACGGCTTGCGCATAAGCGTTGTCGTTTTTCATTGCTTCAACAACTCGTGTAATTAAATCGTCCAGGTCTAAAACATTGCGCTGCAATTTCAACTGCTCATATTTTTTATAAATCGTTGCTATTTCGTTGTGTGGTGCTGGTGCATAACGGCCCAGTCGCTTGGCGGTTTGTGCATAAGTCGCCGGTGGAATTAAGCGAGCGTGCGCCCAATCAATTTCAATTAGTAATTCGCGGGAGCGGGAAGCCAACGGATGATCGCCAATTGCATTGGCTAATAGTTGCTGTCTGTTGTTAATAATCGCTGGCATCGGCTTATGCAGATCAGATAGACGCTGACGCAACAGCCCCAGAGCAATCGCATGAAATGTACCGACAGTGACAGATTGCAAATCTCGTGCAACACCAAGATGTGATAGTCGGCGGCGCATTTCGGCTGCCGCTTCACGAGTGAAGGTAATTGCCAAGATGCGATCGGCGTTCGCAGTACCGGTAGCAATGCGATATGCAATGCGATGAGTTAGGACACGAGTTTTTCCGGATCCTGCACCAGCATGAATTACGGTTGCCGTTTCTGGGCATGTGACTGCGGCGCGTTGGTCTGAGTCCATTGCCCTCAGTAGCTCTTCGGCGTCCACGTCCCAACGCTAGGCGGTAGTTGTATCTCTGTAAACTCTGCGCATGGCATATCCACGCAAACTATTGAATCCAGGTGAGCTTGTGCATCTTGATTTACACCCGCATTGGGTTGTGTTCGTGAAACCGGCGTTTCTGTCAATTTTGCTGGGGATTGCCTCAACAAAGGTCAACCAAATTGGAAACGCATCACTAAAAATTGGTGTGACTCGAGTTTTGATTGTGGCTTTGGTTGGCTCGATCGGCGCTGTCTGCTTCGTTGGTTTGAAATGGTATTTCACATTTTTTGTTGTCACCTCTCGTCGAGTTATTTATCGCGAAGGAGTTTTGGCGCGTCGTGGTGTTGAAATTCCATTAGAGCGTGTCAATAATGTCAATTTTGCGCAATCAATTTTTGAGCGGATTCTTGGTGCCGGTGATCTGTTGATTGAGTCAGCCAGTGAAGATGGTCAACAGTTGTTTAGCGACATTCGCAAACCCGAGCAAGTGCAAAACATTATTCAGGAAGCGATTCACGCCAGCGGCAGCGATTCTTTTGTTGAAGATTCGGTTGTTGAACAACTTGAACGACTTGAAGCTCTGCTGAATCGCGGCTCAATTACGCAGGCAGAATTTGAAGATCAAAAACGACGGCTACTTCAAGAATAGAGTTAGATGACCGATTTACTGACAAACAATACGACGAAGATTCAGAATTCAGATCGATCTGGGCTACGAGGCTTACCTTGGGTGCCCGCAATCATTCTCTACACAATTTCTTACGGCTGGTTTTGGAATGTCCGAAATTCGTATTGGGCCGATGACTGGTCATCATATAGGTTTCGTTCTTCCTGGACGTTTGACTTTGGAGCCCTTGGACTTCCTCCTTGGCAAGGATTCTTTTTATTGCTACACAAATGGTTTGGTCCAGCGTTTTTGCATCTGCTGATATTCGTCTGTTTTTTTCTTACTGCAGTATTCTTCTATGGAATTTTGAAAAAAGTTGATTTACTCAATTTTGAACAACGCAAGTTTGCAACACTTCTCTTTCTTTTACTGCCTTTTAATTCGTCCAGAGTCACATTGATGACTTTGCACTACACAACCGCATACTTATTATTTTTTTTGGCGTGGTACTTGATAGTAATTTTCAAATCAAATCGGATAAAAGTTTGTGCTTTACTTTTATTTTTTCTGAGTTTTCAAATGCATTCGCTCGTTGTTTTTTTCGCTTTGCCGATTTTGCACCTGCTCATCTTGGATCATCCTCGAAATTGGCGAGGGCTCATTATTTGGGCGCGAAATAATTCATACTTAATCTTGGTGTCGCCTTTGTATTGGATACTCAGGTGGTTTTTTTGGAATACTACAATGACGGGGTACCACAATCCGTCGTTGCCCCAGTTGTGGTTTACGACACGAATCTTGCTGATTCCAGGTGTCATTATTCTGGCGCTTGTTTGGATTGGCAAGTATCGCGCTTTTAATCACCGCAATAGCTTTTATTTAATTACCATTTCAATGATTGCAGTTTTCGTTGGTCTCGCCCCATATGTGGTCTTTGGGGCGTTTCATGGTCCCGTTTCATTAAGGCCTGGAATCGGTTTGACGGCTGGCTATTGGGTTTATTTTTTAGGCCGATCACAGTGGAGTGACAGACATTTGATTTTGCAGCCTCTCGGTTTTTCGCTACTTGTGTGCTCTCTATTTTATTTCATTTCTCCGAACCTACGAAAAGTCAGAATCTGGTCAAGAAATTTAGTTGTCGGATTATGCGTTTTGGTCAATGTGTGTTTTGGCTTTGAATATTTAATGACTTATTCAAAAGAACAAGTAGTTATTAGTGAACTTAAAAATAGAGGTAATGATCTATCAGTTACTGAATACAAATTTATTGACAGGTCTGGTTACCTGAACGTCCGAGGTACGCCTATGAATAGCTTTGGGATACTGGGCACTGCGTACGGTTTTGAAAATAATGAGTACTTAGACCTTAAAAATAACGAGTGCGTGTCCGCAGATAATGTGCGACTGGTTGTAATTGATGGAGAAAAGTCCTTTTGGAAAGCAATGCGAAATCGGCTTAGTCATCGTAATTTTGGATTTTCTGTTGAAATTTTCGATGGACCAGTTGCATGCACAGCAGACTTGGTATCAAACTTTGGGAGAAGATCACAGATTCCTATTTTGCTTTATTTCAGAGATCAAGATTAACATGGCTCGCGCAAAAGTATCTTCGACGATTGAACTTGAGTACGAAACATTTGGCGACACTCAGCACCCTGCACTTATTTTGATGGAGGGCCATGGGGCTCAAATGGTTAAGTGGGATACTGAATATTGCAAAATGTTCGCAGCCAAGAACTTATTTGTGATTCGTTTTGATAACCGAGATTGTGGTTTGTCAACAAAATTTGACGGTGTCGAAGTCGACTTGCCGGCAGTGTTGACAGCAGCGCTACTTGAAGAGCCAGTACCGCCTGTGCCGTACACACTTTCTGACATGGCCAATGATGTTGTTGGGTTGCTTGACTTCTTAAAAATTGATCGTGCACATATTTTTGGTGTTTCTCTTGGTGGCATGGTTGCTCAAGTCCTGACAATTGAACACCCCACGCGGGTGCGCTCACTGATTTCCGTGATGTCGATGACTGGTGAGCCGGAATTTGGTGAGTCGCAACCCGAGGCAATCAATGCTTTGTTGTCCGAAACTCCACCTGATCGTGCCGGATACATCAAACACTCAGTTGTTTATCAGGCATACCACTCAAAAAAATATCGTAGCGATGAAGTTTCAAAGACTTCGGCCGCGCGCGATTTTGACCGGATGTATTACCCGCAGGGTTCGACGCGACAGCTCGCTGCTGTTTACGCATCTGGTCGACGCACCGAAAAACTTCGTGCGATTAAAACCCCGACATTAGTTGTGCACGGTATAGATGACACTCTTATTTCGCCGTCTGGTGGTGAGCGAACTGCCGAATTGATTCCTGGAGCGAAACTCGTGCTAGTTGAAGATATGGGTCATGACATGCCAAAGCCGCTTTGGGGATATTTAGTTGAACTAATTTCTGATTTCGCTTTGAAGAATTGAACGCTATGAAAAATGTTACAGAACCTTCTCGCGGCCCATTATCGGGTTATAAAATTGTTGAAATCGCAGGGATTGGTCCTGGCCCATTTGCGGCGATGATGCTCAGTGACATGGGTGCTGAAGTGATTCGTGTTGAACGAGTGCAGGCTGTTCGCGACGTTCCTGCAACTAGTGCACATTGGGATGTGATGCTGCGCGGTCGTAAAAATATTGCGATAGACCTGAAACATAAAGACGGCATTGAAACTTTGCTCAGCCTTGTCGAAAAAGCTGATGCGTTAATTGAAGGTTTTCGTCCAGGAGTAATGGAGCGACTTGGCATTGGTCCAAAAGTCTGTGCGGCACGAAACAAGAAATTGGTATTTGGTCGGATGACCGGTTGGGGTCAAGACGGTCCGTACGCAAATTCGGCGGGACATGATATTAATTACATTGCACTTGCTGGAGCGTTGGCGCATTTTGGTCGCGCAGGTGAAGCCCCAGTGCCGCCTCTAAATATGGTCGGCGACTTCGGTGGAGGTGGAATGTTGCTGGCTTACGGCGTTGTTTGTGCGTTGCTTGAAACTCAACGCAGTGGCATTGGACAAGTTGTTGATTCTGCAATGGTTGACGGTTCGGCAATCTTGATGTCGATGTTTTGGGGTTTAAGAAATATTGGGATGCATGACGAAAATGCTCGTGGATCTAACTTGCTTGACACGGGAGCCCACTTTTACGATGTGTATAAATGTAAAGATGAGAAATATATTTCGATTGGTTCGATCGAGCCACAGTTTTATGCCGAACTATTAAGACTCACTGGCTTGGCAGATGATTCGCAGTTTGCGCCACAACTTGATAAAACAAAGTGGCCAGAACTCAAAATTCGATTGACTCAAATTTTTTCAGAGAAGACTCGCGACGAATGGTGCACGATTATGGAAGGCACTGATGTTTGTTTTGCACCTGTTTTGACAATGAGCGAAGCGGCAAAACACCCGCATAATGTCGCGCGTGAAACTTTCATCGAAATTGCCGGGTCTACCCAGCCTGCGCCAGCGCCAAGATTTTCTCGCACGGCGACTGCGACTCCGCAACCACCAGCGCACGCTGGTGCAAATTCGCGCGAAGTTTTGACGCAATGGGGAGTAACAAATATTGATGATCTGCTACAGCGCGGCATTGTCAAAGAAATCACGCTTTAGATTTAGGCGCAATGTCGACTCTTGTTTGCTTTCACGCGCACCCAGACGATGAGTGTCTCGCAACAGGCGGCACGATCGCCCGCGCATCTGCTGAAGGACATCGTGTAGTTTTGGTGGTCGCAACAGACGGCGCATACGGTGAAGTGCCGAAAGATTTGCAGACTGGTGAAAATCTCGTCGATCGCAGATTTAAAGAAGTGACTGCTTCAGCAAAAGTTTTAGGTATCGCCCGACTTGAGATGCTTGGCTATAAAGATTCTGGAATGACTGGCTGGCCACAGAATTCTGATCCGCAAGCGTTTATTAATGCCGATGTTGATGTGGCGGCGCAGAAGTTGGCAGCGATTTTGCTAGAGGAAAGAGCCGATGTTGTGACGATTTATGATTGGCATGGCAACTATGGCCACCCTGATCACATCGCGGTCTACAAAGTGGGACATCGAGCAGCAGAGATTGCCGGTGTGAATAATATTTTTGAGATGACAACGAACCGCGATGCTTTTCGTCGAATGCGTGACATGGCTCTGAGTAATCCTGAAATTCTCAGCGAGACCGAAGGTATTGGAGATTTTGATCCAGATGGACCAGCCGATGATGGAAACCCGATGGGTGAGCCAGAAAGTTCAATAACACATCGCGTTGATGTGCAAAAGTATTGCGATCAGAAAAAGCGGGCGATTGCTTGTCATCGAAGCCAGATCACAGATACTTCGTTTTTTTTAAACATGACGGACGATGTGTTTCGACTTGCATTCGGCACAGAGTGGTTTATTAAACACGGAGAGTCTGGTCCACCACAAGACAGATGGCTATTTGAGTAATTTTAAAATTGCACTTGTCAGACATGGTCGCGCATCTGCTGGCTGGGATACTGCTCTTGATCCTGCGATTGACGAGCTCGGGCAAAGGCAAGCCGCGGACGCGGCAGCGAAGTTGAGCAAAATTTTTGGTAACGATCAACTGCAAATAATTTCAAGCCCGTTATTGCGTTGTCAACAGACGGCTGAAGCGTTTGCAAAAATTCGCGGTAGCCAAGTGCAAATAGTTGGACAAGTTTCAGAAATTCCATCGCCACCTGGTGTGCAGATGAAAGATCGTGTTGATTGGTTACGCAATGTAATGCAGGGCAAGTGGTCTGACTTAGATCTCAACTTCATTACCTTTCGAGATGAATTGGTCAAGTTCGTACGAGGAATTGATCAAAATACTGTAATTTTTTCGCACTTTATTGCGATTAACGCGGTCGTTGGTTCAATAATCCAAGATGATCGGCTCGTAATTCACAAACTAGACAACTGCAGCATCACAATACTTGAGGGCGACACGAATGGCGCACTGCGAATCGCGCAAGGCGGTCACGAAGCAGACACCCTGATCCGTTAGATTTGTAAACAATGACTTCGGACAAAAAAGATGCACTGCGAGAACAAATCCTTGAATTAGTCGGCGAGTATTATGCCGAAGCCTTCCCTAAGAAGCCGTTTTTAGGTGGAATCTCGCAGATACCAGTTTCAGGAAAAGTTTTTGATGAATCAGAGCTGACGAATCTTGTTGACTCGTCACTTGACTTCTGGTTGACATCTGGAAGGTTTGCCCACGAATTTGAAGAAGAATTTGCAAAAGTCATGGGTGTCAAACACGCAATGCTTTGCAACTCAGGATCGTCGGCAAATCTTTTGGCAGTTTCAGCGCTTAAGTCTGATCGCCTGGGCAAGCGCGCATTAGTTGACGGCGACGAAGTGATCACAATGGCTGCTGGGTTTCCGACAACGGTAAATCCGATTGTTCAAAACCGACTGATTCCAGTTTTTATTGATTGCGAACTCGGCACATACGATGCCACCGCCGAAAAAATGCAGGCTGCACTTTCGCCAAAGACTCGGGCAATCGTCATGGCGCACACACTTGGTAATCCATTTAACTTGGATGCCGTGATGAGTATTGCTAAAGAGAATAATCTTTTCGTTATCGAAGACTCATGTGACGCTGTTGGCGCAATGTATGACGGCAAACCAGTTGGTTCGTTCGGCGATTTATCATCTGCAAGTTTCTATCCGGCACATCATGTGACGATGGGCGAGGGTGGTTGTGTGCAAGCAAAAACTGCAAGCATGCGCAAGATTGTTGAATCACTGCGCGACTGGGGTCGTGATTGTTGGTGTCCAACTGGTCACGATGACACGTGTGGTCGAAGATTTGATTGGCAACTCGGTGGTCTGCCATATGGATACGACCATAAACATATTTATTC
>CAMATY010000067.1 GCA_945861325.1 Ferrithrix thermotolerans DSM 19514 | reverse complement strand
GTGAGCGCTGTTTCGTATTCTGGTTTTGGGCCAGTGGTGCTGACAGTTAATTCGACTGGTGGCGATTTGTCTGAATTGCGAATGTCATGAGTTTGTATTTCGAGTTTGATACAACCGACACATTCACAACTGGCGCACTTGGCGAACCTGGTCAACGAACTTTTGTGTTACAAGTTCGCGCTGATGGTCAGCGAATCACAATAAAGTGTGAAAAAGAACAGGTTGCTGCAATGTCGGAGTACTTGCGAAAACTTCTTGCGGATGCGCCAGATGTTTCACAGCGACCAATTGAAGATTCGATGCAACTATTAATGCCCGTTGAACCACAGTTCGTGCTTGGCACCGTCGGCTTGGCATATGACTCAATCAGTGATCGCCTTGTTATTCAACTAGACGAAATAAACATCGTAAATGACGATGAGAACCCCGACGTAGATCTCAGTTCGCAAGATGTTTCACGAATTCGCGCCAACATCACCCGCGGACAGGCTGCTGCATTTTGCGAACACGCCGATGAAGTCGTCGCGTCTGGTCGGCCAACTTGCATTTTCTGCGGTCGGCCAATAAACAAAGATGGCCATTTGTGTCCGCGAATGAATTAGAAGGTTCTTCGACAACTCTGAGTCTTTTGCTAAAAGGCGAAATGACTATCGAAATGCGAATGCCATACAGCAGCAATGCGACATTTCTTGTTTCAATTAATGATCACGAAAATACTGTAAAGGCGATTTACAAACCAATACGTGGAGAAAAACCACTTTGGGATTTCAATCCGGGTTTGCACCGCCGCGAAGTTGCTGCGTATCTTCTCTCTGAAGCAATCGGATTGAAGTTTGTTCCACCAACTATTTTGCGTGACGGACCACATGGCGAAGGCTCTGTGCAGTTGCTGATTGACGCCGACCCTGACGAACACTATTTTACAATTTTTGAACAACGCCAAGATTTGCACGATCAGTTCAGAGCAATATGCGCATTCGACATTGTGGCTAATAACACCGATCGAAAGTCTGGCCATGTTTTAGTTGATAAAGACTCTCGAGTTTGGGGTATCGATCATGGCCTGTGCTTTGCCCAGGATTTTAAGATTCGCACCGTAATTTGGGAGTTCGGTGGCGAGGCGATATCTAAAGATTTGCTTGCCGCGATTACACCGCTTGTTTCAAGCGTGCCACTTGGAGTTGCAACTTTATTGACAGAGCAAGAAGTTGTGGCGATTGGTGAACGCGCTAAATGGCTAATCGACGGGGCGGCGTTTCCAGTTGATCCGAGTGGTCGCCACTACCCGTGGCCTTTGGTTTAGCTAGTTTTTTGCACAGCTGATTTTTCGGCCAGTACATCAGACACCGCATCTAAAACTCGTTGGGCGTAACTGCGGTGATCAACAAAAATATTTTCTCCAGAGTTGTCGGGCGGTATTCTTCGTGGGTTGTCAAGAAAGTCAACCAGAAGCCGAGTTAGCTGTTCTTCGTCTTCAGCGATAAACACACCTGTTGTTGTGCGCAGACCTTGCAGATGCTCGTAGCCAGTCAGATTGCACCACTGTGAGCCGATCACTGCGTCTTTTTTAAAGGCTGGAACGATTACTGGTATTCCCCTTGCGCGTGAATCAACAATCGCTGAAGTTCCTTCAGATACGACCACGATGGCTGAATCAAGTAGCTCGCAATATTTGAAATACGCCGACGAGATATCTGAAAAAGAAATGCCCTGGGCACGATGCGAGATGCCCGATTTGATGTCTTGATCTAATTCAATCTTGCTTTGCGCCTCAATAAAATTATTCATAAATTGCAAACTTTTTGAATCTGCAGTTGGATACGGGCGCCAAATCACTTGACCAGAAAATTTGTTAACGAGTGCATCGCTGCGAATTAAAACTTTGCTGACACAGTTCAACCACGGTTCAGAACTCGAAGAATCTGAGGTGCTCCCGATTAAGACAAGGTTTTTTGCGCCGGCAGTTAACTCAGTTGACCGTTGCGCGCCAACTTCAACGCATCCAACTGGAATTACTGATTTTGCGGGCATCCCATGCATCCGCGAACAAACTTCAACAAGTTGCTGATTGTAAACCAACATCCGAGTTGGTTTTTTAATTAACGGACTCTTGGATGAAGCGTTATCCCACTTCACAGGAATCACCAGTGTCGGAATCGGAATTTGACTTTTTGACCCAGAATTAATTGCGGCCACTACAAAACCAGCCTGCCGTTGCATCAGAATCAGAATCGCGTCTGGTGATTCGGTAACTGCAATTTCGGCAAGATTGCAATCCGAGAATATTCTGTTTGTCGCACGACGCGACCAAATCCAAAAAAACATTTTCAAGCCACGAACGAATGATGGAAACTCTTTTATCGTTCGGGATCGTATTTCGGCAAAGTTTTTAAAAATCGCCGCTGTACCCCGAATAGTCATCCAGTGGTCTGGTATCTGAAGCCCAATAAAATATTTATTTCGAATGCGAGTTTGGTAGCCAGAAGCAAGTTTTCTAAACCTAAAAGTTGAAGCTTCTCCCAGTTGTGAGCCGGTACTTTTTGATTTTGAACCATATTCGTATGGAACAACTTTCAGGAAACCATCTTTGAACTCACTTGGAAGATTCGCCCAGCGTTGGCTCTCAACCTCTGACTGCGGCAATGCCAGCAAAATATCTGCAGACTTTGATAACTCTTCGAAAAAACGGTGAATTACGAACTGGTCAAGATGCGAGAGGTTTCCCGCGACAACAAGAATTTTATTTTTAACTACCACAGTCATAACTTATGTCAACCAAGTCGGCGGTTACGCCACGGCTCGTTTTTTATGAGCGGGCTTTGAGTGCTTCAATAAGTTTCGGCAAAACTTTATGGACATCACCAACGATGCCAAGATCTGCAATTCCGAAGATAGGAGCCTCTTTGTCTTTGTTGATTGCGATAATGCTCTTCGAGCCTTTCATCCCAACCATGTGTTGTGTTGCGCCAGATATTCCTGCGGCAATATAAACACTTGGCTTGACAACTTTTCCGGTTTGGCCAACTTGATATGAATATGGCACCCATCCAGCGTCAACGATCGCTCGTGATGCACCAGGTGCACCTTTAAGAAGTTTCGCAAGGTCTTCAATCAACGAATAGTTTGCGGCTTCGCCGAGACCTCGACCACCTGAAACAACTATTGCTGCTTCGTCAAGTTTTGGTCCTGTAGTTTGTTCGGCATGTGTAGCAACAACGCGTGCTCCACCTTGCGTACCCAGTTCGGGAACGGCCACGGCAACTATTTCAGGCGCACCCCCCGATGCTGACTCTGCGACAAAACTTTTTGGGCGGAAAGAAACTAGGTGCGGTCCAGGTCCGCTGAATGCAGTTGCGACCAAGATGTTGCCTCCGAAAACTGGAGTCGTCGCCACAACGCCATCAGTTGAATCAGCAAGATCAATATTGTTCGTTAGCACCGTGCGGTTCAATTTGACCGATAACCGAGCCATCGTGTCGCGACCCTCATAATTTTGCGGGAACATAATTACATCTGGTGAATCGCCGCCGTCGATTATCACTTTCATTGCGGTGGAAAGCGCGACACCCGGCAACTTGCCCGCGAGATCGCCAGTTGCGTAAACCTTTGTTGCTCCGTGCTCACCAAGTGACGCCGCGAACCCACTTGCATCGCCACCAACAAATGCGGTGACCTTGCTTGAAAGTGATCTTGCCTTGGTTAGAAGTTCGAGTGTGCCAGTTGTTGCAACACCGTTTGCGCCTTGTGCGAACACCCAGATGTTATTGATTGTCATAGTTTTTGCCTTCTACTTGGGGAATTATTTCAGATCAACTTTAAATTTTCTAGGAACGCAACAATCTTGCCGAACGCTTCGCCGTCATCTTCAATTACTTCTCCGGCTTTGCGTGCTTCGGCTTGCGTAACATTGACGATTTTCTGACCAGCGGCCGCCCAACCAGTTGGCGTGACAGCGAGATCGGAAGCAGTAACTACATCGAGCGGCTTCTTTTTGGCATCCATGATTCCTTTGAAACTTGGATATCTCGGCTCAACAACACCAGCGGTCACACTGATAACTGCTGGCAGTGTGCATTCAACTTCGTCGTAACCAGATTCGCTTTGACGATCAACTTTCAAAACCGAACCTTCAATTTTTACTTTTTTAGCAAAAGTTACTGAAGGCAATCCGAGTACTTCGGCAATTTGCTCTGGCACAGTGCCGGTATAACCATCAGAAGATTCGGTGCCGGTGATAATCAAATCTGCTCCACCAAGTTTGGTAACTGATGCTGCCAAAACTTTTGCCGTTGTGAGTGCATCTGATCCAGCGAGTGCCGGGTCACTAACTAGCAATCCTTTTGCTGCACCCATCGCCAATGCAGTTCGCATTCCGGATGTTTCACCATTTGGTGCCATCGAAATGATGTTTACTTCTCCACCACCAGCAGTTGCAACAAGTTGCAAAGCCATCTCGACGCCATAAGCATCAGACTCATCAAGAATTAATTTGCCTTCACGCTTTAATGCATGTGTCGAAGCGTCTAACGCCCCTGGACTGGCTGGATCTGGAATTTGTTTTACGCACACGATGATATTCATGACTTATATTCTTACCGTTAATCCCACCCACAACCACGCAGAAATCTCCTCACTATTCGCTGATACCGTAAAAGATCTTGCAGATCTTGCTCATTGTGAACTCTTTCGCATCGTCGGTTACTCCGCGTAACACAGTGTCGGTGCACCAATACCTGTCGCGACACCACAGCGTGCAGGTCGTCGAGACCAACGAGCGCGGTCACGCCACAAGGTTCGCTCAAGACGCAGCACAGCGGGGCGTTGAAGTCGTTGTCGGCTTCGGTGGAGATGGAACTCTCAATGAGGTCGCAACGGGCTTGGCCCAAAGTAATACGGCTTTAATTATGTTGCCTGGTGGATCAACAAATGTGTTCGTGCGCAGTCTCGGAGCAGCCAATGATCCGGTCATCGCCTTACAGCAATTCAGTGCCGGTCTAGATCACGGCAACATTCACCCGATCAGCCTGGGGCGAGCCAACGGTCGCTATTTCTGCTTTCATGCCGGCATCGGTTACGACGCTGCAGTTGTTGAACTTGTCGAACGGCGAGCATCTCTCAAGCGGATAGTTGGTCAGCCGTTGTTTGCGATTTCGGCGATGCAAGCCTGGTTCGCAACATACGACCGCAAGTTTCCACACTTCAATGTAGAAATAGACGGTCGAAAAATACCAAATGGTTATTTCACAATCGCCCTCAACTCAAACCCGTACACATACATTGGTAAAAAGGCTGTCAACTTGTCGCCGGCTGCTTCGCTAGACAAAAAACTTGTTGCGGTAACTTTCAGAAAACTAACAACTCCGTTGATGATGCGAACGATATTGCATGCAATTCGCACCGACGGGATCAGTGTTTCTTCTGGTGTTGATATTCGGACAGATGTTGAAAATATAAATATTAGTTTTCCGACTCCGTTCCCTTATCAACTAGACGGCGATTATCTCGGCGAACAAACTTCATTACATATTGAGCATTGCCAAGACGCACTGCGCCTCGTCAAACCAATAATCGTCTAGTCAATTAAAGAATTATTTGCTGGCGGCAATTACGGCGAGTGCAGTGTCGGGCACATTGGTGCAGATTCCGTCAACTCGCCAGTCAATTAGTTCTTTCATCCGCGATGAATTATCACATGTCCAAGTGTTGACTTTTAATCCATGCTTGTGAAAAACGATAATAAGTTGCTCGGTTAGCGATTTAACCCACGGGTGAATCGCATAGTGCCCTTGAGCGGCCATCTGCTTGGCAACAATTTCAAGTTCTGCATTATCAATCGTCATCACCAGCCACGCTGTTTTTAGTTCAGGCATGATCTTTCGCACTGCATCAACTGTTTCTCGTCGAAAAGATGAGATTAACCAGCGCTCAATTGAACCGCGTTGCTTTAAAAACTCGACGACATCGAGGGTTATTTGTTCTGTTGGATCAAAATCTGGCTCACTTGAGTCGTTTTTGATCTCGATATTTACCCACATTGAACCACACGCATCTAACGCTTCGTTTAGCGTCGGAATGTGGCTTGGTAAATCAACTTTATTGGTCGCAATTATTGTCCGACCATCGCTCAACTTCGCGTCATGGTGCACGATAAGTTCACCAGTTGCGCAACGGCGGACATCTAGTTCGACGGCATTTGCGCCCATTTGCGCGGCACGATGAAATGCCACCGCTGTATTTTCCAGTTCGACCTTCGATGCCCCGCGATGAGCCATAACTTGGGTCACGCCCGCAGGCTACAAGAAAAGAGATGTGAGATGCTCGAGATATTTGAAATAAAAAAAATTAAAACTTTCCTTTTTTTATTGCTAAAGCGCTATTTGCTCTCTAGTGTGAGCGACAGATAACAGTTGAATTGAATATTTCTATTATGGGGGATTAGTAAATGTCTTTTCTTGCAACAAGCCTTGCCCTTGGATCAGCAGACTATTCATGGAGGCGAGAAGCTTCTTGTAAAGACACCGACCCAGAATTGTTTTTTCCAGTTGGCACAACTGGTCAAGCACTAGTACAAATTTCTGAAGCCAAAGTCGTATGCGACGAATGTTTAGTTCGTGGAAAATGTTTAGATTTCGCGCTTGAAACTAATCAAGACTGGGGAATCTGGGGCGGAATGTCAGAAGATGAGCGCCGAGATATTCGACGCCAGAGAGCAGCCGAACGACGAAACTCTCGTCTGCTGGCTTAATTAAAGTAGCGCACGAAAACTATTCGCCAATAACTGGAATCTTCAAGTCAACAACGGTGCCTGCACCATTAGTTGATATTCGTAATTCACCAACTGAGTCGTCGACTAATGCCGGTCGCATTGAAATCGTGCCGGCTAGTTCGGTTGTCACGAGCGTTCGCACAATCGAAAGACCCAAGCCAGTTGCTCTGCTGATATCAAAGTCATTGCTTAATCCGCGACCATTATCTGTAACTCGAATAGTCAGTAATTTGTCATCGTGACTAAGCGTGACAAGAACTGCTCCACCAGCACTTCCTTCAGGAAAACCGTGATCAACTGCGTTTTGTAGAAGTTCAAGAATCACAACCGACAACGGGGTGGCGATAGTTGCTGGCAATCGGCCGCCGTCGCCTTCGACACTGAACTTCACTGGCCGATCACTTGACTGCAAACCTTCTTCAACTAGTCGCAAAAGTGGTCGCACAATTTCAACAAAAGAAATGTCTTCTCCGGCCTCATGCGACAAAGTCTCGTGAACCAACGCAATCGTTCGGATGCGGCGCACAGATTCGGCGATTGCCGACACTGCTTCTTCGCTTTTAAGTCGGCGCGCTTGCAACCGCAATAGTGAAGAAATAGTCTGCAAGTTATTTTTTACGCGATGGTGGATTTCGCGAATCGTTGCATCTTTGGTGAGCAGCAACCGATCGCGACGACGCAATTCTGAAACATCGCGCAACAGCACCACCCCGCCAGTTACCACGAGTTGGCCGCCGACGCGCTTTAGTGTTGGGATTGTTCGGGTCAGTAAAGTCACTTCTGCGGTCTGCTCGAACTCTTCAACAACTGGTTCGCGACGCTCGTAGGCATT
>CAMATY010000066.1 GCA_945861325.1 Ferrithrix thermotolerans DSM 19514 | reverse complement strand
GCAACGGGCGATGAGCCGGTTGTGATTTTGCATCACCTTGGATTAGAAGATCAACAAGTGATCACAACTTCGTGGCAAAACCTGGATCGCGAAATTGAACCCGATCATTTAACTACTTTGTATATTCCAAAACTCGCCGAGCCAATCGCTGGGGATTTGGCAAGGTTGCACAAATTATCACGAACATTACGCGAACAATGCCCATGGGATCGTGAGCAGACACACGAATCACTCGTGCGCTATTTGATAGAAGAAACTTACGAAGTTGTTGATGCAATTAATCAACTTGATCCAGATGACCCGTCGACCGATGAAGCATTAATTGAAGAACTCGGAGACTTGCTGTATCAAGTTGAGTTTCACGCCACAATTGCCGAACAACAAGGTCGCTTTAGTATCGCCGATGTTGCCAACTCGATTCACGACAAACTCGTGCGAAGACATCCACATGTGTTCAGCAATGTCAGCGCCGATTCAGCAAACCAAGTCGTCTCAAATTGGGATGCCATTAAACAGAAAGAACGCGGCGAAGTTGACAGCAAATCAGTTTTCGATGGTGTCGCAGCTGCTGCGCCAGCACTGATGTATTCGAGCAAACTTCAAAAGCGCGCTGCCGAACAAGGATTTGATTGGCCAAATAGTGATGGCGCCTACGAAAAAATTACCGAAGAGATCGGCGAGTTGCGCGACGCGGTGCGACTTAACAGCGACCCACAAACTATTCAAATGGAACTTGGAGATGTGTTATTCAGCGTTGTTAATTTGTCACGACATCTTGGCGTTGATGCTGAGACAGCTCTGCGAAGCGCCTCCGAGAAATTCAAGAACAGGTTTGTTGGCGTGGTCGACTTGGCAATTCAGCGGGGTTTAGATTTATCAAAGTGCTCGCTCAAACAACTTGACGAACTTTGGGATGAGATAAAGTTGAGACAATGACCGCGATCGCAAATATTCTTGGTCGCGAAGTTTTAGATTCACGCGGCAATCCGACTGTTGAAGTTGAAGTATTGCTTGAGTCTGGTGCGCACGGTCGAGCGATAGTTCCATCTGGGGCTTCGACCGGCGAACATGAGGCTGTTGAACTGCGCGACGGTGGCAAGCGATTCTTGGGTAAAGGCGTGTTACAAGCGGTCGCGAATGTTAACAACGAAATATGCGATGCAATCATCGGGTTAGATGCGCTTAACCAACTCGCAGTAGATCAGAAAATGATCACACTCGATGGCACAGAAAATAAATCAAGATTGGGAGCAAACGCGATGCTTGGTGTGAGTCTCGCTGTGGCTCGCGCAGCGGCAAGCGCCCGCGCTCTTCCGCTATACAAATCAATTGGTGGCGACGAAGCTATTACTTTGCCAGTGCCGATGATGAACGTGCTCAACGGTGGAGTTCACGCTGACAACAACATTGACTTACAAGAATTCATGATTATGCCGATTGGTGCCACTCGATTCAGTGAGGGGCTGCAATGGGGCGTAGAGACTTATCACACCCTGAAATCTTTGTTGCGCGCCAAAGGTCTTTCAACAGCAGTTGGCGATGAAGGTGGTTTTGCACCGAACCTTGCGAACAATGAAGAAGCAATTGAGTTTCTGGTTGATGCAATCACACGCGCAGGTTTCAAACCAGGTGTCGATATCGCTATCGCGCTTGATCCAGCGATGAGTGAACTGTATAACGATTCGCGGTACTACCTAGCAGGAGAAAATAAAATCTTCACTGCTGATCAACTTGTTGAATGGTGGAAAACTCTGGTTGATAAATATCCAATTGTCTCAATTGAAGATGCCATGGCTCAAGACGACTGGGAAGGCTGGGCGACACTTTCATCCAAACTCGGCTCGCGAATTCAATTGGTCGGCGATGATCTGTTTGTGACAAATACAAAGCGCCTACAACAAGGCATCGATAAAAAAATTGCCAACAGCGTGTTGATCAAAGTGAATCAGATTGGCACTCTCTCTGAGACTCTCGACACAGTTTCATTGGCAATCAAAAACGGATACACCTGCGTGATGAGTCATCGCAGTGGCGAAACAGAAGACTCGACGATCGCCGATCTGGCTGTGGCAACGAATTGTGGTCAGATAAAAACTGGTGCTCCAGCGCGAAGCGATCGCGTTGCGAAATACAACCAGTTGCTTCGCATCGAACAAGACCTTGGTTTGAAGGCTAAATATCCTGTTTTATTTGGACACTCCACCAAATAACCCATCTTGCCAGCCACAATAGATAGGTGGATGAATCAAGGCGGTGGACTCGAAGGGTTTTTGCCCCACTCGCCATAATCTGCATTGGCTCGCTGTGCGTAGCGCTTTTTGTATTGCCACTGCGTACATGGAGCAGACAACGCACCGTAATCGCGCAACGCACTGAGCAACTAAACGCGTACGAAGACATCAACGCTTCTCTGCAAGAAGAAGTCGACAATCTCAAGACACCACAAGGCGCCCAAGAAGCAGTTCGTTCGCAGTTGGGTTACCTTGCGCCGAGCGAAAAGCGGGTTCCGCTTCTAAAATCGCCGTCAGCGTCGGGCGATCTGCCAGACCGTTGGCCATATTCGATTGTCACAAATATTTTAAAGATTAATTTAGAAACTTCTACCGCCGACCCAACATCTGGAATATTAAGCAAACTTCAGCCGTAATATAAGGCGAGATATAAAACTAACTGTCTAGGGAGCAAGTGTGGCTGGAAGTATTTTAGGTAATCGTGTTTTACGAAAAGAAGACCCGAAGTTTCTCACGACCGGCGGCAAATACATCGAGGATCTCAATGACGAGCCAATGTTTGCTGGCGCATTACATGTAACTTACGTGCGATCAACTGTTGCGCACGCAAAAATTACGAACATAGATTTGTCTGAGTGTAAAAATGCACCTGGGGTAGTTGCAGTTTTTACGGCCCAAGATTTGGGTCTCGAAGAAGAGTCTTCTGGTTTTAACGCCGCGGCCAAGCGCGCGCATTTAGCAATCGGCAAAGTGCGATGGGTTGGCGAACTCGTTGCCGCAATCGTCACCGAGCGAGCCGATCAAGGCGAAGACGCGGCCGAGCGCGCAATTATTGAATACGAAACTCTTGAACCACTAATTGATTTAGAACATGCAATGACAAGCACGAACTTGATTTACGAAGAGTGCGGTACCAACATCGTCATGGGCACAGTCGAAATGGGAATGCCAGACAATACGGGTGACGGACTTTTCAAAGACTGTGAAGTTGTAGTCAAAGGTCGATTTATGAATCAACGCGTAGCACCATGTCCTCTCGAAGCGCGTGGTTCGGCTGCAACATGGATAGACGGTCGACTAATCCAATGGATCTCGACACAACACGCTCAAGGTGTTCGCAACGAAGTTGTAAAAGCCAACAAAATTGACGCCGCGAAAGTGCGAATTATTACTCCAGATGTGGGTGGCGGTTTTGGCGCAAAAGCCAGTGCCTACTCCGAAGAACTTTTGCTCGGCAATATTTCAAAGCATGTAGGCAAACCAGTGCGCTGGCGTGAGACTCGCAGCGACTCAATGGTCGGCCTTGGGCACGGTCGCGCTCAACTGCAATATGTAACTATCGGTGGCACAAAAGAGGGTCGAGTTACTGCGTACCAGTTGAATGCAATTCAAGATTCGGGCGGCTGGGTTGACGTGGGCACTGTGCTTGCACCGTTTATGACTCGCCCAATGGCTCAAGGCGTTTACGACATCGAAAAAATGGAATGCCGAACAACCTCTGTGGTTACCAACACGACACCGATCGTGGCTTACCGTGGCGCTGGTCGACCAGAAGCAACAGCGGCAATTGAACGCGCAATGGATTTATTTGCTGCCGAAATTGGCAAAGACCCAGTTGATGTTCGCCGAATGAATTTGATTCCAAAATTTATGCAGCCATACGCGACAAAAATTGGTCATACTTACGATGTCGGCGACTACGGCACAGCTCTCGACAAAGCACTTGCTGTTGCAAAATATTCTGAGGCGCGCGCCGAACAAGCCGAGCGACGCAAGCGTGGCGACAAAATTCAACTCGGTATCGGCGTGAGTGTTTATGTCGAGATAACTGGTGGCGTTGACCCAATGCAAGAGCACGCCAAAGTAAACATATTGCCAAACGGACGAGCAGTCGTCTACACAGGTACTTCACCGCACGGCCAAGGACATGTCACTTCGTGGGCGATGATTGCCAGCAGTGAAACTGGCATCTCGATTGAAGATATAGATGTTGTTTGGGGAGACACAGATTTGGTGCCGAGCGGCGGCGGCACGATGGGCTCGCGGTCACTACAACATGGTGGTGCTGCAGTTCAAAAAGTTTCAATAGAACTTGTTGATGAAGCACGCAAAGTTGCTGCACGATTACTCGAAGCAAACGAGAGCGATGTCGTGCTAGATAAAAATACTGGTGCGTTTCATGTTGCTGGAACGCCAGCGATTTCAAAGTCATGGTCTGAAATCGCAACTGCCGCTGATACGAAAACTGGAATCACCCAAGAAGGAATTTTCGTTGCAAGTTCAGCAACGTTTCCGTTTGGTGCGCACATCGCGATAGTTGAAGTCGACATTGAAACCGGTCAAGTGAAACACCGACGACATATCGCGTGTGATGACGCTGGCAAAGTTGTTAATCCACTTATTTTGGATGGCCAGATTCATGGCGGTATCGCCCAAGGCACAGCACAAGCATTGCTCGAAGAGTTTCGCTATGACCAAGACGGCAACCCGATAACGACGAACTTCGCCGACTACACATTTATTTCCGCAGTCGAACTTCCAAGTATTGAAGTTGTGCACATGGAGACACCGACTTTTATAAACCCGCTCGGCGCTAAAGGCATTGGTGAATCGGGCTCGATCGGTTCAACACCGGCAGTGCAATCTGCAGTGATTGACGCGCTGTTGCATTTGGGTGTTCGTCACATCGACATGCCAACAACGCCAGAGCGTGTTTGGTCAGCAATTGTCAACGCCTCCGCTTAATCAAAGCCAGTAAATCACTCGTAATATCTCAGGGTGACAGAAACGCCGATAATCGCCGAAAATCTTGCTCGTCACTTTGGTGATGTGCAAGCGGTTAAAGGAATAAATTTAGAAATTAAAGCCGGCGAAATATTCGGCTTTCTTGGGCCAAACGGTGCTGGAAAAAGCACAGTAGTACGCATGTTGACGACTCTGTTGCGTCCGACATCAGGTACCGCTCGTGTTGCAGGCTTTGACGTAGTCAAAGACGCCGACAAAGTGCGACGCAGTATCGGAGTTGCGCTACAAGATGCAGCGATTGACCCATTGATGACTGGCGCGGAACTTTTGGCATTGCAAGCGGTGCTATACGGCATTCCGCAATCAATGATGAAAAAAAGATCAGATGAATTGCTCGAGCGAGTCGGACTCACTGCTGCCGCATCGCGCCGAGTCTCAACTTATTCGGGCGGCATGCGTCGCAGACTCGATCTTGCACTTTCATTGATTCACCAGCCGACTGTTTTATTTTTGGATGAACCGACAACTGGCCTAGACCCGATGAGTCGCCTTACCCTATGGGAAGAAGTTCGTCGTCTGAATAAAGAAGGCACGACAGTAATGCTGACCACCCAATATCTAGAAGAGGCAGATCAACTCGCCGACCGAATCGCAATCATCGATCACGGCCGAATCGTTCGCGAAGGAAGACCAGTTGATTTGAAAGCAAGCGTTGGCGCACCGACGCTAATTATAAAAACTCAAACAGATCAAGAAGAGCGTGCGAAAACTGTTCTCGTTAGTTTTGGCGATTTGCGTCCAGGTGCTCAAGGTGAACTTGGGGTTGGTTTGCGTGGTGGCGCAACCCAAGTTACAGATGTGATTCGCAAACTTGATGAAGCGGGCGTTCATGTCCAACATTTAGAAATCAATGAGCCAAGTTTGGATGATGTTTTCGCTGAAGCCACTGGCTACCGACTTGAAGGTTCAGACAACGCACCACCTGCTGGCGATAACGGTGTTGACGAACCACAGACGAAGAAAAAGTCGCGTCGAGGGCGTAAGTGACAACTAGTTCAGTTCGTCAAACAATGGCGCTAGCCAAACGATCAACCCTCGAACTTTTTCGACAACCAGCGGTTGTCGTGCCAAGCATGATTTTTCCGTTGTTCTTTGCATTTCTCGGCAACTCTTCGTTTGGTCGCACAACTTCACTACCTGGGTTTCCCAAGGTTTCTTCATATTTGCAGTTTCAACTTGCAGGCACGATTACTCAAGGCGTTTTATTCGGTTCAGTAACAGGCGCAGCCGCACTTGCAACTGATATTGAAAGCGGCTTCTTTGATCGGTTGCTAGCAGCACCAACATCTCGCACAGGAATAGTGTTTGGACGATTGGCTGGAAGCGTTTTATTTGGTGCGCTTGAAACCGCCATCTTTATTTTTGCGCTACTGCCATTTGGTGCAGATGTTTCAGCGGGCATTCGCGGCATCATTGCAATGATCGTTAGTGGTGCTTTAATTTCACTTGCGGTCGGCGCAATGATGTCTTCAATCGCATTAAAGACGGGCTCATCAGAAGCTGTTCAAGGAACATTTCCGTTGCTATTTATTTTATTGTTCTTCTCGAGTGCGTTCTTTCCGCGCGAAACAATGAGCGGTATCTACAAAACAATTGCCGGACTCAACCCAATTTCACACCTCGTTGAAGGTCTGCGTGCGCTTTCACTTGATGGCTTCACCGCGTCAGCATTGGCCCGAGCAATTCTCGTGCCCTTAGCGATTGCGATTGTCGCGCTACTGATTGCTAATACGCAACTTCGTTCACGATTGAAGTCACACTAATGAATAGCGCAACACGCACGACGACGCAAATATCGACGCGTGCGATGATTCACGAAAAAGATCTACACACAACCACGATGCGCAGTGCCGGTCAATTAATTAAACGCAGTTTGATTAATACTCGTCGACTTCCGTCAGCATTTATTCCAACTTTAGCTATGCCGATTTTTAATATGGTTTCTTTTTCTGGAACATTTTTTGCATTAACGAAACTGCCTGGGTTTCCAACCGACAGATCAGTCAACTGGTTCATGCCACTCGGGCTGGCGATGGGTTCTGCTTTCAGCGGGGTTGGACTCGGGTTCTCATTGATCCGTGATTTAGAAAATGGTTTTTATGATCGGTTGCGAATGTCACCGACATCTCGCCTCTCACTTATTGTTGGCCCTCTACTTGCAACATGGATTCGCGTGACACTGGTTGCAGTAGTTGTTTTCATTGCTGGTGCGCTGCTCGGCGCACGACCAACAGCCGGCGTTTTGAGTTTTGTTTGTTCGCTAGTCGCAGCACTTGGCATCGCGACAATTGGCGCAGGTTGGGGTCTAGGACTTGCCTACCGATTTCAAGACATGCGTGGCGCAGCGATAATGCAAATGTCAATTTTTCTGACGATGTTTATGTCGACGGCGCAAGTGCCGCTAAATGTGATGACAGGTTGGTTGCATACCGTCGCGCGAATCAACCCAATCACTAATATCTTTCGCTTGTCACGATCTGGTTGGGTAAATGAGACTTCATCTGACTACATGAGTTGGTCAAATGCATTAGGCGGGCTTATCGCTATTGCTGTTTTAAGTGTTTTAAGCCTG
>CAMATY010000065.1 GCA_945861325.1 Ferrithrix thermotolerans DSM 19514 | reverse complement strand
GCGCATTGCCGAATTCGTCATTGCCATGGCCTGACAAGTCGAAATAGTCGCGGCGTTGCGACTTGGTGCGAATATCCATCAGGCCCGAAAACGATGTGCGGCGATAAGACTGAGTGATCGTCGCTGGCGCCGTGGCGCAAACAAATTTTTTAGCGTCAGGTGGTGCGACTTTTGGCTGATAATTCTTGAGCACGGTAACGCCCGCAATATCTCGCTTGGCTGGCATCTGCGGAATCATCGACGCTAAAGAACTCTTCGGGTCGTCAGTAACCAGCACCGATAGATGATGCATAGTTCGTGTAAGCGCAACATACATCAATCGGCGTAACTCGCCTTCTTCGGCCAACTTCACGGCAGCCTTGGCCGCCGCCCGCGATGTCTCAGTCGGGCTGCTTAACCCATGAACGATGTCGACAACGCGCTGATCTTGGTTGTAAAACACTGGTGCGCCACGGGTCTTTGTTGATGCCTTCCATAGGTCGGCAACCACAACACACGGAAACTGCAGACCTTTGGCACTATGAATCGTCATAATCTGCACGGCATCAACATCGCTTTCGACGCGCCTGCTGACGAGATCGCTGGTCTCGTCTGTGTCAATCAGCGACATGAAGACCTCAAGAATTCGAGTTGGTGAACATGGTTTGCCTTCGCTGGCCACATGCAGTACTTCCATCACATGGGCCAAGTCTGTGGTGTTGCGCTCACCTGACAGACCTTTTGTTAGCCGAGTCATAAATTGATCGTCGGAGGTAATCACACCTGCAAGTGCGGCGACACCACTTGACTGCAAAATTGTTCGCAACTGGGTGACACGATTCTGAACCTGTTGCAATTCTGCGTCAGAGATATCGTCTTCATGACGAAGAGACAAACCAAAAAATGGCGTACCGGCTAGACGGCGCGAGCGACCAACATCTGTAATTCGCTCCATTAGTTCGAACATCGAGCGCACATAGCCGGCCATTTCGCCTTGCATCACCGATTCGGTGCCGTTGCTCACAGCAGGAATCTTGAACTGTTTAAGTTTGCGTTCAATTGCTCTACCAGTTGCCTTGGTGCGCACCAAAACGCAAATATCGCGCGGCTCAATATCGCGCTTGTTGCCGTCAATTTTGAGTTTGCCAATAGTCAACAGTTCGTGCACGACTCGTGCCGTCGGTGCATCAAGTCGATTTTGATTCTTTACTTCACCAACATCAACAAACTCGACTGAGCCACCAGGGCTAAATCGCGCGATGCGATTGTTGTCGCTTGCGTTGACAGCAATATATGGAATGCCATCGCCGAACATTGCACCATCAAGAGCCAAATTTAATTGCTCAAGAACCGGCTTATCTGAGCGATGATTTGTTGTCAATGTCCTCTTCTTGGCTGGGTCGCCACGGCTGACAAATGCCCGCACATCGGCACCACGAAAACCAAAGATTGCTTGCTTTGGGTCACCGACTGCGATCAACGCCCGGTCAACTTGATCTGGTGGAAACAACGCATCAAAAAATGCCCACTGCAATTTGTCGGTGTCTTGAGCCTCATCGACAATTGCCAACTTGAATCGTGATCGGATGTCGTCAATAAGTGCACCCCGTGATGAGTCAGTGACCACATCGTGCGCGCGTTTAAGTAAATCATTGAAACTTGGGTGATTAAGCGTCGCATCTTGAACTCGCGCCTTGCATTCTTGAACCATCTTGAGATATTGATCTAAGAACTTCTGATCACCCTTTGATATTGGTTGGCCGTCATCAAAAGGATTCTGCATTGGGTCACACCAAGGGTCAGTAAACGGGTCAGCCAATAATTTGGTGACAACTTCTGCCATCTTTTTTGGATCAATCCGTGAAACATTGAAACCAGCGACCGCACCAGAGATAATCGCGTCATTAACCACTTCGGCAACGACTCGACTGGTGATGTCGTCTTCACCGACATTTCCCAAACTGATGCCAGCAAGGTGCAAGATTTTTGTACACACACTATGAATTGTCGAAATTGTTGCACTGTCGAATTCAACTAAAGCACGCTCAAGGCGCTGAATCATCGCTGCAATGTCGTGTTGAAATGTACTAATTAAATACTGAGCGACGACATCATCTTTTTTTGCTTGATTGTTTCGTAATTGCTCGCACATGTCTATTGCTGCGCCACGAATTCGATCACGCAATTCGGCAGCAGCCGTGCGCGTAAAAGTTGTTATGAGCACTTCGCTGATTCGTAAGTCTTCGTTAGTCGCTAACTCGCGAACCAAAAGCGCTGCAACTGAATAAGTTTTGCCCGTGCCCGCACTAGCTTCGGCGACCAGCCCATTAATTAACGCCTGGTTTGCAAGGTCGAGTTCGATGTTGCTCATGAGACTATGAACGGCCGTCTGTAATTATCATCAAAGGCGAAGACCTTCTGATGTGACTTCCAAAATTCAAGCACTGGGCTTTTTGGATAAAAGATTTCGCTGAATATTGGGTCATCGCCAAAAACTACGCTCTCACCTGACTTGTGAAATTCATCGCTTTCGACAAAATAATTGAATTCGCTGGGCATTTTGTCGCTGTCGGAAGTGGCGGTCTTACCGAATTTTGCGCACGGTGAAACCAAAGCAACCCGAGCCATTTCGCTTAATAATTCAAGCCGTTGTTTGGCTACATCTTGGGTTACCGAGTCGCTAAGTACTACTTTGCGTTCTCGAACAACTTTCAACTCTTTCGGCCAATCTTCATGACGAGCAAGAACATAACCCGTATTGATCTGAAGTCCGGCGGCACGGGCAATCAGCAACCGAATTGCAAGCCGACGCAAAGCAGGGCTGTATTCATATTTATATGCCGTTTTACCCGCCCCATAACAAATAATAGACGTGACCATTTCTGCGCCTTGCGTGCACATCGGAATATCGCCCAAAAGTTTGACCCCTGGCGCAATGTCAATATCTACGGCAACCGAAGCAAGCGTGGCTAAATCAATACTCATAGTCGCAAGTGCAGACTGCATTGCTTCAACTAGATCATCAACTTCTTGAAAAGCCTCATCGCCAAATGGCGCGGGTGGCACAACACCAGAGCGGCGAACCTCATTTTGCCATTCGACTGCTGCAGTTGCCGACTGATCAACTGAGGTCTTTAACAACAGATCTTCGGCTAGCCGCGCTGCAGTTTTTTTGTCAATTTCAAGGGGAATAATTGCGGGTGTCTCTGTCTCATTCTTGCGGTAGCTAAATACTCCAAGTGTCTGGCGCAAATAAATGTCTAGCGGCTCGATATAGGTTTTTTCTAACAACTCTGGCGTCAGCACTACGGGCGCTGGTAAATCAACAACGCGTAGTGGCTTAGTTTTAATCGCTTCACCCAATGTGATCGCCGCTTGTCGAGCGACCTGGTCATGCGACCAAACAATCTCGGACTGCACCTGATCTTTGAAGAAGTTTCGCACGCTCGTGGTATGCCTCGGGTGTTCAATTTCAATAGCGCTGAGATGTTTATTAGTTGCGTGTTGACCGACGCCGAGCCGGCGTGCGAAATCAACGAACTCGGCAAGTGGTGTAGCTAGCGGTAGGCGCTGATTATTTTTAATACTTTGACCAGTGCAGGTAATTATCAGTCGGTCTTGGGCTGCGAGTGTTGCGTCAAGTAGCGATCGGCGCACATCAAGGCGAGAATCTGAGTCGCCAATCATCCGCTGGCGCTCGATTAGATCATCGCCTTCGCCTTCACTTGACGACAGTGACTCTTCATCAAAACCAACAACGCACACAACTCGAAACGGCACACCTCGTAATGGAATCATCGAAGTCGCAGTGATTGCACCGGTGCGCAACGGCTGACGACCAGGAATATCGCTAAGCATGTTGTTGAGTTGGGCGGCGAAATCGCCGTAGTCAACATCAACTGTGTTGCCCACCGCTGAGGCTCGTAATAAACCAAGTTGTCTCAGCGGCGTCGCAAGATCATCACAGGTTTCACCACACAAACTAACGATTGCCGTTTCAACTGCATCGCACCACTGAGCCACCGTGTGCTGTTGAGTTGCAAGATCGGCAAGTTGCAGCACTGCGTCGAACACTCGAATTAGTGCAGAGATCTCGTCGATGTCCGAGAGATCAACATCATCGAGCGCGTCAACCGCGAGCGAGTCAAAAGTTTGCGTGCCATCAGCAACTAGCGCACCTAATAACATTTGCTCAAGGCCGGCACGCCAAGTGTGCGCGCTTAGTTCGGGCGCGTTTAATCCATTTAGTTTTCGATGTTCGACAGTCAAGCCCCATCGCACATTTGCTTTTTCGGCGTAGCGATACCAGTGATCTACACCTTCGGCACTGACACCTAAATTTTCGAGAACCAGTGGCGAGGTTGCAACCGAAAGGACGCCGTCGATTGAGCATCGTGATTGCACAAGATCGATCACACTTGCGAGCAACGCCGACGCTTCATTAATTTGACGAATGCCGCGATCAGCAACGACCAACGGCAATTTGATGGTCCGCTTATCGGCGCTCTCGCCCGAGCCAGCGACCGAGCCCCCGCCATCGCCAACCTGCACAGACCGTACGAAAGTCGCTTCTAGATATGGCGCCGCGGTCGCAATGTCTGGGCAGATGACAACGACCTCGTGAGGTTGCAGATCTTTGAGATCACTGAACGCATGCAACAATGCATCATGCAATACTTCAATTTGTCGACCCAAGTTATGACAACGATGAATCGTCAAAGATCGATCTGAGATATCTAATTCGGTCTTTACCGCTTGCAATTGTTGACTGACTGTGTGTTGCATTCGGCCGAGCAATGTTTGTGCAGTTACACCAGCGTGTTGCAAGTGTGTCGACTTGACACCTTGAGACGCAAGTAAAGTTTCGAGCTCTTGTGAACCCATTAACCACGAATTAACAAGTGGATCAATATCAGTTGGCATAAGCGGCGACGGATTTCGCTCAGGAATCAAACCAACAGTCGCATTTGTCGTCGCAGCCGCCACCGCCCATTTTTTTGAAATCGCAGGCGACGGGTGAACCAACACCACGCGAATCTCAACATGTTCTTTTAGTTGCAACAGTGCATCAATTTGCCCGGGGCTCAGAGACTGAAACCCAACTACTAAAATCTGTTTCGGTGTTTTTGCAGATAATTCTGGAGTTCGCCCGGCCGGGCTCGGTTGACCGATGCGTTTGCGAACTGCACTCCATAATTCGAATTGCCACATATCGGTGGCATTGAGTTGTTTGGCATTCGGGTTGTGCGCGGTTGGGCTGACCGCCGGCTTGCCCTGCTCCCATAGGCGAATCATTGCAGGACGACGAACGTGATAGCGATCGAATCGATCAGCCATCGCTCGAGCAGCCTTTAGTTGGCCACCAAGTCGATCAATTAACGGTTGATATTGCGAATCTGCCGAAATTACATCAAGCACATGAAACATCAGGTTTTCTATCAACCATTGATCATGCTCATCAGAGACATTTGGTTTAAGAAATTTTGTTAACGAACCGGGAAAATCAATTTCGACGTTGGCGATAACGCCGTCGGTCTTGCCGATGCCACTCGTGCCAAGTTGTTTGGCAACTTCTGACATCAGCCATGCCTTTACGCCGGCGGTTGGCACAACAATGTGCTGTTTGGCAAACAAATCGACAGGCTGGCGAAGGTAATCAACCACAGGTTGAAGCACATCAGTTAGCCGACTGACATATTCAACTTGAAGACTCATCACACGGATGTTACTTCAACTGTGTAATACGCTCTCAGAGCAAATAGTTATCTTTTTTCTTGCTCTTTACAAATGTCTCGGTCAACTAACCAATTCGGCTGGACGAATGCTTGGCTCTTTATTTATCGGATGAGTCCACTTTTCGTATGGAAGATTTGTCCCAATGGCTACTCGAACTTTTGTTCCTGCGAGGTCTCGATGTAACCATCCCGCCGGAAAACGAGAATGGCAACCAGCCTTCACGTGGGTGACTGCACCTGTTTCATCAGCGAATGAGCCCGAGCCCGAAATGATCCATGCAGCACCTTCGAACTCGTGCCAGTGGAGAGGCTCATCGGTTTCAGTATTTACGTCAAAGGCGAATGCGTGTAATCCCATCTCTCGAAGTTTGGCGAGAGCATCTTCTTCGCTGATCGGATCACCGTATGAAAATTCGTATTTCATGTGCTTATCCCCCAATTGTTTTGTTGTGACTATTAGTCATCATATGATAGGCAACAATTAGAGACTGATTTGAATTATTCTTGAGTCTGACTGTATATGCCCTCGTCTTCGCCACTCCCTCCAGAGCTCGAACGTCTCAATCAGATATACGTTGAAACATGTGAGGCTTTTAACAAGGGTGAAGTTTCTGCAGAAATAGCACGTTCAACGATTCTTGGCCTCTCTTTCACCGATGATTCTGGTCGCATCTGGGTAATCGACACAAAAAGGTCTGGAAAGCGCGCAACATTTACAGTTGACACCGAAAAATCTAGCAACGGCGAATCAATAATAAGCGATCCCCAACCGCACATTACTCAACCAATCCCTGTTGTCACAGCCCAAAACGATGTAGCCGAAGATTTTGTTTCTCGTCGAAATTTTATTAACGAGTTGTCAATAAAGTCGGTGGTAATCGGCGTTCTTGGGGCAGGTGTGTTGTACGAAGGCTTTCGGCAACTGCGTGGTTCTGACAGCAGTAGCGATATTAAAAGCGAAATTAAATCTGGAGAATCCAGCAGCAACGCAACCGAATCAGAAGTACCCGCGAGTGAATACATCCCAGAAGAGCCGGGATGGTCAACGAAGGTTACTGAAATTGCGTTGAACGCCGACATTGAGTTTGGTCGATCAGTAGACAATGTGCCGCTCACGTTTTACCGTCGGCAATCTGGGGTTAATGGTGCCCGCGTACTGGTGATTGGGTGTATTCATGGTGACGAATTTGTTGGCAACCGAGTCGTAGATATTTTGCGTGATATGCCACTTGATGGCGACATCGACTTGTGGACAGTTCGGACAATGAACCCTGATGGCCAACAATTGCGCACGCGCCAAAACGCGAACGGCGTAGACCTCAATAGAAACTTTCCTGGTAACTGGCAGAAAATTGGCGAACCAGGTTCATGGCAATACTCAGGTGCAGACAGCGCAAGTGAACCAGAAGTGCAAAGTTTGGTAAGGCTTGGCGCACTCGTGCGACCACAGTTCGTTATTTGGTATCACCAGGATTACTTTCGTATCGGGCCAGGAGTCGGGCACGATGGAAATGTTCGCACGAAATATGCTTCACTAGTTGGGCTACCGCTTGAAGAACTAGATTGCCTCTGCGGTTACACAGGTGACAAACCTCTGCTTGAAGCAGTGTTCGGTGGTACTGGGACAAACTGGGCAAAGTCATTTCAGGAGCCAACCGGCGTCAGTATGACTGTTGAATTCGGACCAACCCTGAGCGAGGAAGACGCTCAGCGCAATGCCAAAGCAGTGGTTTCAGTTGCTACCGAATTTTTCTAAAGTCGCCTCTTTTTAACGCACACTTTCCTGCGGCTTTTCCCGTCTTCATAACAATATATTTTGGTATCAGCGACATTGAATTTTGTAAGAAAATCTGTTTCCTGAGGCAAATTATTGGCGGATGTACATGGATATACGGCGACGAACGGACACGGATTATCTGTGTTTTCCGCGACGGCTGTACTGATAAACGCACCAAGTGCTAATGCTCCAACAATGCTGAGATGAATTCC
>CAMATY010000064.1 GCA_945861325.1 Ferrithrix thermotolerans DSM 19514 | reverse complement strand
CTAAACATGATCATGGGTGATGCGACGTGGGAACAATCGCACTTTAATGGACTCGCAAATCGAACCTATATAGATGAGCGAACTGGAGAAATAATTGAGGGGCGCAGCGACCCAGATGCAATGCCATTTCATCGTGAAGGTTCAGCGCCGGGTAACTATCTAGTGTCTGCGCTCGTTCGCACTGAACACGAACATGAACGCATAATTTTAGATTCGCAGTACAAACCGGCCGGAATCGGTGATGGCACAGTTTTTACCGACATGGCCTTCAATTTGTTTAAACCGTTAGGGATGGTTCGAGGCGTTATCTACGACATGCCCTCGATCGTATGCTGCACGGTCAAGGTCTCGGTGCACAACTATTGGTTGATGCACTTCAGCGCGCCGTTGGCGCCGTGAACGCGGCCGGCGGAAGGTTGATCGTCGTTGATGCTCTCCACGAACGCGCTGCAAAGTTTTATTCACACCACGGCTTCTCTGCTCTAGACACGACTCCATTACGTCTGGTGATGAAGTCTTCCGTTGCGGCTGCATCGCTTAAATTGCTCGCCTAAGGTAATACGTAATGGATTATTCACGATGAATTCGTTCGTTCGAGCGACTGTTCTTCAAACTTCATCGCCAGAACATTTGGATGTCAAGCGAGATGTTCTGATAGAAGTCAGTGAGGGAATAATTCGACGAATCGACCCAGCCTCTTCGCGTCGCGAATTACTGTCCGACAAATCAGTCCGAGTCACGTCTCTCTCGGAAGGGATGTATTTGCTTCCAGGTTTTATCGACTGTCATGTACATGCACCGCAGTGGCCGCAACTTGGCATCGGCTTGGATCTGCCGCTCGAGCGTTGGCTGTATGATTACACATTCCCACTTGAATCGAAGTTTGAGAATATTGATTACGCCAACGCAGTTTGGTCGGAAATGGTGCCCGCACTTCTTGGCGAAGGTACGACGACCGCAGTTTATTTTTCTTCAATTCATCATGAGGCCACACTCGCTCTGGCGAAAACTTGCCTGCGGTTCGGGCAAAGATCATTTATTGGACGAGTAGCGATGGACAGTCCCGAAGGTACACCTGAGTATTATCGAGATGTTTCGGCAAGTGAAGGAATCTCGCTGAGTCGCGAGTCGATTGGTCAGATTCGGTCACTAGACGCGGGTCGAGGTTTAATTTCACCGATAATTACTCCGAGATTTACTCCTGCATGTACCGACACCCTGTTGAACGGCCTTGGGGAACTGGCAATGGAAACTGGTGTACTGATCCAGACTCATTGTTCGGAATCTGACTGGCAGCATCAATATGCACTTGATAGATTTGGTGTTTCTGATACGCAAGCGCTTAAGCAGTTTAATCTATTGCAAAAGAATTCTGTACTAGCGCACTGTAACCATACGTCTGTCAATGACTGGGAAATGATGTGTGCGATTGGCGCGGGAGTTGCGCATTGTCCACTCTCAAATGCGTACTTCGCAGGAGGAGTCTTTTCGGCTCGAAGGGCAATTACTCATGGTTTGGCTGTCGGTCTCGGAACAGACATTTCGGGTGGTTCAGATTCGAGTGTCCTAGCGCAGTGTCATAATGCACTTACGGCGTCGAGATATCTCGAGTCTGGTGTCGATGTAAAAAAGAATTCACAAGATCGTGGCGTGCCAAATTCGCGATTAGATGTAGTCACCGCGTTTTGGATGGCGACGCTTGGTGGAGCGAATCTGTTGGGCTTGCCGGTCGGGCAATTGGAGGTGGGAAAACCTTTTGACGCAATCGCGGTTCGAGATCTAGGTGCAGGATTTGAGTCCGCGAAAGATGATGCTCTTAATCATGAACTTCAAACGATTGAGCGAATACTGCGTCGAAGTCGTAATGCACAAATAACTGATGTGTGGGTAGCGGGAAATCGAGTTTCTGGAATTAAGGAATCTAATTAATACGGTCGGCTGAGGCGGGAAAAATTCCACCCATCACGATAAAACCGGGTAAACGCTTCATCCTTTCCGCCCAGAGGCGTAGCGCGGGGTAGTCGATTAGGGAGATTCCGCCCTCTTCGGCGAGCACGACATCGGGGAACAATGCAATGTCGGCGATCGTTGGATGTTCCGAATCACAAACCCACTTCCCACCGCTTCGATTGCGAAACCACATATGTTCATCGAAGAACCGAAAAAGTTTGTGCGCACCCTCTTGAACTTTTTCGAGATCAAAGTCGTACCCAAGATTTACGTTCAAGCGAGCCGCCGACGCGGTATTTGTCGTTCCTTCGGCAAACAACATCCAACTCGCAGTTTCTCCCAATAGTTCTGGGTTCTCAATTGGATACCAACGTTTTGTTGAGTCGTATTTGGTTGCAAGATAGACAAGAATTGCATGTGCATCTCTAATCACATATCCGCCATCGTCAAGTACTGGAATGTGATTGAGTGGATTGATTTTTTTGAACTCGTCAGATTTGTGTTTGAAACCAGGATAGAAATCAACTGGAACTATTTCATAGTCGACATTGAGAATCGACATCAGCAGACGGCACTTGTAGCAGTTTACCGAGAGTTCGAAATCGTAAAGTTTGATCATCGTTGTTTATCCTAAATATCTAGAGTGATTTTATTTGACAGTGCGCGAGAAATACAGGTCAGCATTTTGTCGCCGCGCTTCTTTTCTGAATCGTTAAGGTAAACGTCCTGGTGATCTGGTTGGCCGGCGAGAACTTTGACAATACATGTACCGCACGCTCCTTGCTCGCAGGATGAGGGCATCGCAATCCCATTGTCCCGAAGGATTTGGAGAACTGTTTTTCCCGCAGGCACATTTAATGTGAGTGCTGATCGCGCAAGTTCGATTTCGAAACTAGATTCAAAACTTACGATCTTTGAGTTCTTGAAATACTCAAAATGAATTGATTCGTCCGGCCATCCCAAATCTGCGGCGATATTTCTCGTTGCTTCCAACATTGGGCCCGGACCGCAAACGTAGAGGTTTTCGCTACTGTTGTGTTCGCCGAGAGACTCGCGTACCTTGGCAAGAGTTTCTTCGACCGAAAGACCAAAGTGTCGGATGCAATTATTCCCGAGTGAATTTAGGATCTCAGGAAAGGCCAAATGCTCATCGCTTTGAGCGAAATAATGCAACTCGTAATTTAGTTTCTGTTTTTCTAAGACCTGGGCCATTGCAAGCAGTGGAGTGGCGCCGATTCCTCCTGCGATTAGAACGGTCCGTGTCGAATCTCGGCGCAATGGAAAATTATTTCTTGGAGTCGAGATCTCAATGATCGATCCTTCGCTTAGGGTCTCATGAATATATTTTGATCCACCGCTAGACACTTGCTCAAGTTTCACGCCGATTCGGTATTTGTCGAGTTCACCTGGACCATTTGTTAGCGAGTACTGCCTTGTTATCCCATTTGGCAAAAAGACATCGATGTGCGCACCAGGTAAGAAAGTTGGCAATTGTTGATTTCCGATAGGTAACAGTTCAAGACCGACAACATCTTTCGCCGTACTCCACTTGCGGGCAACTCGTACTTTCAAAAACGATACAGATCCTGAGTTGTTAGCGATATTCCTGGTAGCCGATCGCGGGTTCGAAACTGCCGCAAATGTATTTGAAATTTTGGACTTAAGTTCGAAGTCGGCTTCAATAACATCGCGCAGTTTGCACATCAAGTTGTTGTGATAACGAAGAACTGTGAGCACGTTTTGTGAGTTGTGTGGCACTCCGATCACTCCGCGGATAATCGTTGATTGCTCATCTACGGGTTGTGCGAATAGCGCCAAAGTTGATGTGGAGTTCGCGACTGTGGCAGTGATCTGAAAGTAGTTGTCGTACGCTTTCGTAGTGACCAAAGATGATCCCTCACCATCAGTCTGATTATCTGGATGAAACATGTACTTGGAAAGATGTTCATTTACAGAGTCTGCCGGTGCCTTGGCCGGCAGGCTCCTTAAGTTGAGCGGAGTTAGTCCATCAAGAAATGACAATTTCGGTGGCACTCCTTCAGGAGATATTCCAGACCAAATAATTCCATGACTTTGAATCGCTGGGAAAGTCTTGCACGACAAATGTTGGGCTGGAGAGTCGACAGGGTGGGCTGGTATATACGTGCAACCGCCAGTACGGTTCGCGTATCTCCACCCGTGATATTGACACTGAAGTTCGGCACCATTGTTGAGCCCGCGTGAAAGCCTGACTCCACGATGGAGACATCTGTTTACCCAGATATTTACGTTGCCATCATCGGCCCGCCAAATGACGATCTCTTGTCCCAGTAATTTTCCGTGAAAGGTGTGACGAAATGGAAGATCATCTGCATTCGCAACCGGATACCAATTAGATATTGGATCGTTTTGGGTGAGTTCCTGTGTCGTCATAGAACAAATGTTTTCAGTTGGCTGAGATAACGCCATAAGTTACGCCAAGGTCGGAAAGCCAGCGACGGTAGGTGATCGAAGACTTATCGGCGCGAATCGGTGTTTCTGCAGTGGTTGATAATGGCAGACGTTTCGGAACTTGATTTTCAAGAATTGGCTTATCCTGCGAAAAAATACCCAACTGGAATCTGCGAAGCGCCGTATCGGAACTGATGTTGTCAACGCAGGAGTAAAACATACTTGCTCTAATTCTTTCTTGAGATATTGGCTGAATAAAAAGACCAATGACGTCAAGTCGCGATTCGTCAAAACCACCCGACTTGTACAGAAGTACGCAATATGGGTGGGGAACCCTATATATATAGTCAGTGACAATCGCCCCGACCGAACTTGGAGCCGCTTGGGGTTGTGGGAATTTGCATCCAGTAGCGATGATTTCGCCGTCTTTGATTTCGACGTTATAGTCAAAGACTTCCGTATGAGGTTCGGCGCCCAAAACACCAGCATGTACGAAAGGAAAGTGCCCCATGTCTAGAAAGTTTTCGACGGCTCTTGGCGCAGAGGTGGCAATACCAATGGTGGCCACATTGATCGAGCGTCGATCCGGTTCGTTTGTTTCCGGAATGGAAAATAGTTCTTTGGGTTCTGCACTCAAACTTGTCCAGAGATAACCGTATGCCGATTGCACCAGCAACTTGTCTGTAAAATTTTCGGCAGGTAAAGGATTCCCTGCTGGAATAACAACACAATCCAAACGCCAAGCAATCAGCTCGCCGTTTAGCGTTACCCCAAAACCAACCTCGACTTCTAACAAAACTGTTTGATACGAGATACCCGGTCGTAACTCAACTATTGCAGCTAACGGATACCACTGGTTGAGGATTACCTGGTCTGTACAACCCTCGCCGTTGATTGCAGTATCGACGAGACCTCTGCGCGAGACTGGCATCGTTGACCAACTCATTTACGTCCTCCAATTAATTTGTGCAATGCTAAATCGCTATCTTTTTGCTTTGGATCATTTCAAGTATGCGGGTTCGTTCTGCGCCAATCGTTGTCGAATCACCATGTCCAGTGTGGACAATCGTGGAATCTGGTAAGGAAAGTATCTTTTCGTAAATCGAAATAAGAATGGTGGTCTCACTGCTGAAACTTCGTCCTGTTGCGCCGGGGCCACCACAAAATAAAGTATCTCCGCTAAAAATCACGGATGAGTCAGCATCATAGAAGCAGCAGCATCCTGGAGAGTGACCCGGCGTGTGGAGAAGTTCTAAACGATGTACGCCAGTGCAAATCTTGTCGTTCGGCAATGAGTCGTAGTCCGGGGCGCTGTTTGGCCAAACCATATCCCACAACATTCTGTCGGCCGGGTGCAGAAATATCGGGGCATCAGTAACGTTTCGCAAGGGTATTGCTGCATTTATGTGGTCGTTATGGCCATGGGTGAGAAGAATTGCACGCAATTTTCTACCGTACAGCGCGTCAACAATTGCCGAAAAATCATGAGCCGCATCAATGACAACGACTTCCGTATCGTCACCCACAAGCCAAATATTATTTGTTACCGACCACTCACCACCATCCAAGGCGAATATCCCGCTCGTATTGAGAAGCTCAATCGGCATTGTGAAGTCCGGGCAGGATCACAGAGTCACAACACTGCGAAGAACTTCACCGCGTTCCATTTTGTGGAATGCCTCTTCGACGTCGCCGAGATTTATTGTTTCGGAAACAAATCGATCCAAGTCAAGACGTCCTGCAAGGTATAGATCAATCAGCATCGGAAAGTCTCGAGAAGGTAAACAGTCTCCGTACCAACTTGTCTTTAGTGCGCCACCTCGGCCGAATACTTCAAGGAAAGGCAACTCGAGAATCATTGCTGGTGTGGGTACACCGACTAGAACTACTACGCCTGCCAAGTCGCGCGATTCAAATGCTTGCTTGTATGCCTCGGGGCGACCGATCGCTTCGATACACACATCGGCTCCATTGCCGTTTGTCGCCGTCTTAACAAACAAAACGGGGTCTTCCTTTAACGAATTGACAGTGTGCGTTGCACCAAATTGTTGTGCTAAAACCAATTTGCGGTCATCAATGTCGACAGCGATAATCGTATGTGCGCCAGCAATCTGCGCTCCAGCGATCGCGGCATTACCAACTCCACCGCAACCGAATACTGCTACCGAATCTCCTCTCGACACATTTGCAGTGTTGAGCACTGCCCCTAGTCCGGCCATTACGCCACATCCGAGCAGTCCGGCGGCTTCGGGTCGTGCAGCAGGATTTACTTTTGTGCACTGTCCGGCCGCTACGAGAGTCTTCTCAGCAAACGCACCAATCCCTAACGCTGGTGAAAGTATCGTGCCATCAAGAAGAGTCATTGGTTGTTGGGCGTTCAGCGTGGAAAAACAGAGCCATGGACGTCCACGACGACATGAACGGCAGTTGCCGCATACCGCCCTCCAATTGAGTATTACGAAGTCTCCCGGAGTTACATTTGTGACATCCGAACCGACTAGCTCGACGATTCCTGCCGCTTCGTGCCCAAGCAAGAACGGATAATTATCGGAAATTCCGCCGTCGCGGTAATGAAGATCAGTGTGGCATACACCGCAGGCTTGAATTTTAACAACAACCTCTCCAGATTGCGGGTCGGGAACATTGATGTACTCAACTGTGACCGGGGCGCCTTTCGTTCGTGCGACTACACCTCTAACTTGCTGACTCATCGGCGAAACTCCCACTTTAAACAATACTTGATTTGCCAGAACTATGTCTGGTCTGCTGTGGTGATTTCGGATAGTGGAGTCGATTGATTTCTATGCTGCCGTGGCCGGCTGGGTGTAACCGTAGTGGACTTCGTTCGGGCGCTGGTAGCCAAGCGCTGAATGGCGGCGTCGGGCGTTGTAGAAGCCCTCGATATATGCGGTGACATCTCGTCTGGCTTGGGCCTTGGTGGCGTATACGGTCCGGTAGACGCGTTCGTTTTTCAATGCTGAGAAGAACGATTCGGCCATCGCGTTGTCCCAACAGACGCCGGTCCGGCTCTGTGCGAACGACGGCGTTGCAACTGGATGTCAACGATGCAACCATCGATATCGCCCCGATTGCAGTCGTCGAACGCCACAAGGCAACTGGTCGCATCGGTCTTGGTTATGTCTCGGGCTACGGCATGAAGCGAGGAGCAATTGCATCCACAGTGGCCCACGACGCGCACAACATTATGGTCGTCTGTGCTCGCGATGAGTCTGCCCAAGCGATATGGCGTTGGCTATTGCGCGCGTTGCAGAGATCGGCGGCGGCCAAGTGGTTGTCGTTGACGGCAAAGTCATCGCTGAACTGCCGACCGGTACGCGTGCAGGATCGGTTCGGTGTAGCCCGACGGCTGCGCGACGCCTGCGAAGATCAGCTCGCGAGCGGCGAGGAACGCATGCCCATTAAATCTCGGAGCCATCGGGACATAGGCTGCGTCGTCGG
>CAMATY010000063.1 GCA_945861325.1 Ferrithrix thermotolerans DSM 19514 | reverse complement strand
ACGGCGCCTGGGCGTGAAGGTGCGATGATTATTGAAGTTGCGTGAATTGCACTAACAGCTTTTAGATGGCGTGCACCGATTGCCGTGAGTGAGACATCAAGTGTTTTATTAAATGACAATTCAAGTGGTACTCCCCAAGTTAAGGCGCTTAGGTCTGCTGCTTGTGTGTCATCTCGTGCAAGTTGAATGTCTACTAACTCTTGTTTTTTAATCATTAAGTTGATTGATAAAACAATTTCGTCATGCACTACAAAACCTGCAGGAACAAAAACTAACCAACGGCGGGAAAGTTGATGGATTCTTGGAGCCATGAACTTTATGCAGGCAGCAAGTCCGATCAATGAAATCACCCCAGCCAGCCAAATTCGTGCCGCAAAAAACATCGGTGTTGCGATGATAAAAAAATTTACGATCACAACCGAAATTGCCACTGGTGCAACAAATGCGACTGGTGGTCTCAGTAAAAAACGCCTCTCGTCGCCATATGCGCTCGCCTGAACATAGATGCTGCCAATTTCGGCACTGAAACTGAGTAGCAAAACCGCAAAACTGATTGCCGCATTAATGATTTGCAAAGTTGAGCCTTGATCAGTTGCGGCAATAAAAACGAGAAAACCGGCAACGACTGGTGTTCCCATTCGCAACACAGTGAGTGAAATTGGGTGACTGATAAAACTAGCGAGCACAATTAATCCCCAAACCAGCCACGCCAGTACTGTGCCAACGATCTGAATCGCTGTTGAGCGCGTCTCCAGCGGTGCGCCGACTCCGGCGCCAACAAACGGCATACAACCGACCAAGATTCGAATCGACCAAAGTAATCCTGTTGCGAGTCGCAGATTTGGCATTGGTTTTATGGGCACATCATAAGGCTAAGGCTCGCACATCGAATCAGTAAAGTTTTAGTGATGCCTGTCTCAAAAGATCTCAAAAAGAATGTGATGATTCTTCGCGCGCAAATTGCGCATCACAATGAGATGTATCACGGTCTAGACAGCCCCGAAATTTCTGATGCAGAGTTCGATCTTCTTCTACACAAACTCAAAGAAATTGAGTCCAAGTATCCAGAATTGATTGAAGAACTTTCGCCATCACAAATCATCGGCTCAGGTTTCACAACCTTCGATCCTGTAACGCATCGTGTGCCAATGACGAGTCTCGATAATGCAATGGATATTGAAGAGTTGCAACAGTGGGGTGAGCGCGCGAGTAAAGGCCTGAGTGGTGCGCCGATGAAGTTTGCCTGCGAATTAAAAATTGACGGATTGGCTTTAAGTATTCGCTACGAAAACGGCGTTTTGGTCCAAGCGGCTACCCGTGGCGACGGCAAGGTTGGCGAAGATGTCACAGCAAATATTCAAACGATCAGCGTTGTTCCAAAAGAACTCAAATCGAAATCCAATAAAGAAATTCCGAAAGTGCTTGAAGTACGCGGCGAAGTTTATATGTCGATGGCTGCGTTTGAAAAACTTCGCGCTGCAAAACAATTAGAAAACGAAAAGCGAATTTCCGAAGGCAAAAAGCCCGAAGCGGTCCCGGCTAATCCAAGAAATGCTGCTGCTGGAAGTCTGCGCCAGAAAAATCCTGCAGTCACGGCGACTCGCGAACTTTCATTTTGGGCGTATCAACTTGGTGAAATAGTTGGTGCACCGACTTTTACTTCTCATGCACAAACTTTTGCATTTTTGCGTGACTTGGGTTTTCCGATCAATCCACAAGCAATCACGGTTAGTTCACTTTCTGAAGTCATTTCATTTTGCTCAAACTGTGAAACGAATCGTCACAACTTGGATTATGAAATTGACGGTGTAGTCGTCAAACTTGACGACCTCGCACAGCGCGAACAACTGGGCTTTACTTCGCGTGCCCCGCGTTGGGCGATCGCCGTGAAGTTTGCTCCAGAAGAGCGAAACACAATTCTTAAAAACATTTCGGTTTCTATTGGCCGTACTGGTCGAGCGACACCATTCGCTGAACTTGAGCCCGTAGTTTTGTCTGGCAGCACAGTCGGCATGGCGACCTTACATAATCGTGAGCAAGTGCAACTGAAAGATGTACGACCTGGCGACACCGTGATCGTACGCAAAGCAGGTGATGTGATCCCTGAAGTTGTCGGACCAGTGTTAGCACTGCGACCAAAAAATTCAAGGCCATGGAAGTTTCCCACTACTTGCATCTGCGAACTTAAGTCAACATTTGTGCAACTTGAAGGCGAATCAGATACTCGCTGCGTTGAACCAGAATGCCCATTTCAGCGTGACCAACGAATAATTCATTTCGCATCTCGTGGTGCAATGGACATTGAAGGCCTAGGTGAAAAAACCGTTTTCGCTCTGTCTGACAAAAACTTCGTCACAGACATCGGTGATCTTTATTCATTGACGATCGAAAAGTTGCTGCAACTCGATGGTTTCGCCGAACTTAGTGCAACTAATTTACTCACCGCGATAAATAACTCAAAGTCACGACCCCTGCCGAAACTACTTGTCGGTCTCGGAATCAAAAACTTGGGGCCAGCAGCAGCCGAGTCACTTGCACGAAGGTTCGGCTCGCTTGACGCAATCATCAGTGCCACACCGGAGCAGCTGAGCGAAATTGACGGTCTGGGTGATGTGATTGCAAACAAAATCAGAGAATGGTTTGCAGATAAAGCGCATCAAGTAATTATTAAAAAATTCAGGTCAGCCGGTGTCGAGTTTGGCAAACTAGTTGTCAATACTGCACCGCAAAATCTTGTCGGCAAAGCGGTCGTTGTTACTGGAACCGTTGAAGGTTTCAGTCGCGAAAGTGCACAACAAGCAATCACTAGTCGTGGCGGCAAAAGCCCAGGCAGTGTTAGTGCCAAGACCTTTGCGCTGGTAGTTGGTGCAGAACCCGGTGCAAGCAAACTTTCAAAGGCAGAACAACTCGGCATTGCAATTATTGATGCAGCAGGTTTTTTAGAGTTGTTACAAACTGGCAAACTACCTAAACAATAAATTGAGTGAGAACTGAAATTGTAAAAGTTCTAGTCAGTATCAAATTTCCAGATATATGTTCGTGATTTATTGCGACCATCTTCAACTCGCCAATATTTAACTTTGCCTTCGTGCTCGCCCTGTGTGAATGATTCAATAACTGCGCCGGCTTGCGGCTGAAAACTAATAATAAAATTACCGGGATCAAAAACTGCTGTTGCTGGTAACTCAACTTGTGCACCTGGGGTCGCTTGCTGACCAGAAGCGGTGAGTTCGTCTAGCCGCGTCGTCGGCAATTCAACGCCATCAATGAACAGCACTGATTCATATCCCTCAACGAAGTCAACGATTATTTGCGACTGACGCAGCACGCGGTCACCGTTTGCTGGCGATATTCGTTCAATAGCGTCAGGCAGGCCCGACTCATCTCTACCAGTTCGTGATGCTTGGAAGCCGAAAATAATCATCACTAAACCAAGTGCAATGCCAAGGCTTGTCAGAAGTCGTTGGCCGTTAATAGATTGAAGAAAACTTTTCTTTGGTTTTGAATTTTGGATGTTAGTTGTCACATCTCTATTCTCGCCTAAAAACCCGATAAAACATTGGTAAGTGTAATTCACTAGTAGTTTTAATGGTTGTGGTTACTTTAGATTCGGTCATTGGTCACGTTCTTGCAGGGCGATATCGGGTTGAAGATCTCCGTAGTGACGGCACGGCAACCGCTCCAATATTTGAAGCCGAAGACTTAGAAGAATCAAAAAAAGTAGCCGTGCGATTGATGACCGCCGCCTCACTATTTGACAAAGTATCTGGCTTGATTGATGAAGAAGCAGCTTTGGCTGCCTTTGATTCGTCAATGCAACATCTTCACGATATTTCGCACCCGACGCTCGTCTCAATCGACGACTGGGGCGACTCAGTTATGGATGGGGTGAAAATCGCTTTTAGCGTAACGCAGCATTTTGCTCAAGGATCTTTGCGCGAATATCTCGACCGGGGTCGACGGTTGACTCCGTCGCAAGCATTAATTGTCGGACTTGATGTTTGCCGAGCATTACATCACGCTCATAAAAATGGTTTCGTACATGGCGATGTGCGACCAGCCAACTTAATTTTTGGTGACGATGGCAGAATTCGACTTGCCGGGCTTGGCGTCAAGCGAAGTTTTGTTGCAGCAAAGATGAGTATTGAGCAAGCACGGTACGCAGCACCCGAAATCGGACAAGGTTCAGTGCCAGACATGTATTCAGATGTCTACTCACTGGCGATTACTTTGCTTGAGACAATCACTGGCGAAGTTCCGTTCGCGGCAGAATCGGTTGCAATTACTTTGGCCAACCGAATTGATAAGTTGCTGCCAGTTTCCGGAGGCCTTGGACCAATAGCCGCACCGATTGAGCGAGCAGGACGCCCAGTGGCAAGTGAACGCGGCACCGCACTTGAGTTTGGTCAAGCCCTGGCGCAAGTTGCTGACAAAATGCCACGCCCGCAACCGATTGACACTATTACTTCGAAACGTTTTGAAGATGTGATTACTCGTCCAAATCTAATTACAAAACCAAACCCCACCCGCGCACAAAAAGTTGTTGAAACTCCGTCTAGTTTTGAGCGGGCAGTTGATCAAGCGATCGCCGAAGAAGAAACATATGACTCTCCTCAAATTCGCCGTAGGTTCACACGAATTTGGATTTCAGTGGCTGCTGCTGCGTTGGTAATTGTTTCGATAATTGCTTTTCAATCTTTAGTTAAGTCTTCTCATCAGATTCCAGAACTTGGCGGTGTTGCCGAAGCGCAAGCTCGTAATAAAATTGCGGGATTCGACTGGGATCTAATAGTTCGAGCTGAACGAACAAACGACGTTGAGTTTGGACAAGTAATTCGAACTGAGCCAGCCTCAGGAGTCAGCCTTAAAGAAGGCGAAGTATTAGTACTCGTGGTTTCCGAAGGACCGCCACTTGGTGTTCTTATTGATGTCACCGGTGAGTCGCGAGCATCTGCCGAAGAAAAATTGGCAACTCAAGGATTAACTGTTGAAGCGAAAGAAGATTCAAGCGAGACTGTCGCAGTTGGAAATGTTATTTCGTGGTCAGTTGCCAAGCAGCCATCACTTGTTGCAGGGGACGAAGTTCTCAAAGGCACGCTAATCAGTCTGATCATCTCAAATGGTCCTGCACTAAGAACAGTTCCGATGATTATCGGTCTCAGTGTGGCTGACGCAACTGCGAAAGTCGCCGAACTTGGTCTCGTCTTAGCTCTGACTCCAGATGTTTTCAATAATGATGTTGCGATCGGATTGATCGGTGGGCAGTTGCCACTCGCCGACGAGAAACTTCCGCGTGGTGGAGCGCTCGGATATTCAATGTCGCTCGGTCCTGATTTTGTTGTAATGCCAAACATCGTTGGAATTAATTTCAATGACGCCGAAAAACGACTTGTTGCAGCAGGTTTTGTTGTTGGAGAAGTTACTGGTCGCAAGTCGTATCGAATGAAGAGTGCAACAGTAAAAGGCGTGGCGATTAACAATGGTGACAAGGTACCGCGCGGCTCGCTCATTGACATGGTCTTTCCTTGAAAATCGAGAAGTTTGAATCACAAATTCAGAACCGAGACGAAACAAAAGATTTAGCGGTTCTTGACGCAGGTGGCGTTGATGAAGTTTCAGTAATCCCATGGTCGTTATTAATCCGACAAAAGATTGTGCGAAGAGTCGGAGTTTCAAGGCGTAAAGCGACACTGGTCGTCTTGCTGAGCTGTGTATTCACAGTGAGTTTCATGATCACACTGCTCGTCGTCTCGCTTAAGACCGTCGCTGATGACCTCAATAGCACGACAGCGATAATCAGTTGGGCAATTACGGCGCCGATGCTCGCATTCGGTGTGGTTGGTCCAGGGTTCGGAAAGATCGGCGACCTGTGGGGACACAAGCGAGTTTTTGTTTGTGGATTATTTTTTGCAGGAGTATTTGCGCTTTGTACTGCATTCGCTTGGAATGCAACTTCGATGATTGTATTTCGAACACTTTCGGCGGCTGGCGGCTCGGCGCTTGGGCCAGCGGCAATGGCGTACATCAATCGAATGTTTGATCCAAGTGAAAGAGTTGGTCCACTTGGCTACTGGAGTTTTGTTACCGCTGGCGCACCGGTCATTGGCGTAGTAGCAGGTGTACCCCTCGTTGCAGTTTTTGGTTGGCGAACAATATTTCTAATTCAAGCACCGTTATGTTTGGCAGGTTGTCTGGTTGCAATGTGGCTACTCGGTGACACTGAGCGCAGAAAGAGTGTCAAATTTGATATCAAAGGTGCAGTGCTGCTTGGTGTTGGTTCTGTTTTGATTCTGCTCGCAATCAACCGTGGCCCTTCTTGGGGTTTTGGGTCGTCTCGAACAATGCTGGTTGCACTAGTTGGCGTTGCAACTTTGGGACTATTTGCGCGCGTTGAACAAAAAGCGAGTGACCCAATGTTGCCTTTGAAATGGCTTCGAACGCGAAATGTTGCGTTTCCAGTCACGAGTCAGGCGCTGACCAACTTTGCTTACATGGGTGGATTCATGATTGTGCCACAGTTGCTCGAAACTGGTCTAGGTTTTTCAACGTCACATATCGGCTGGCTGATAATTGCTCGCCCGCTGATGTTTTCACTCGTTGCACCGTTTTCGGGTCGCGTTTCATCGCGAATCGGTGAGAGAAACGCAGGAATTATTGGCGCATGCGCAGTGGTCGCATCAATGTTGCTACTTTCGCAGATTGATGTTGGTGCATCTGATCTGTTAATCGCTTTCGGACTTTCGCTCTCTGGAATCGGTTTGGGCATTTCGTCGCCTGCGCTAACTGCGCTTCTAGCAAATTCTGTTGACAACAAAGATCTCGGGGTAGCAAGTGCAATGCAACAACTTTTAAATCAAATGGGCGCAGTTTTGGGTGCCGCAATCATGATTGGGATCCATGAAGCCACAATAAATTCTGGAGTAGTTAAAAGCTACTCGTACGCATTGCTTGCTGGTGCGGTTAGTAGTGTGATCGCAATTTTTGCTGCAAGCGCTGTTCGATCAACACATCAAACCAGTTAGGGCAGCGGTTTTCAGAAATTATTTTGTTATTGATTTGATTTCATCAGCGATTGTTTTTGCGATTTCGTCTTGTGGCATCGCGGCCTGCAGGGCCATCATCTTTAACATGTCACCCTCGACTTTTATTTTTCCAGACATGAATGCCTGCATCGTGAAATTTGGATCTTGCTCTACAAAAATATTTCTTGCTGTCGTATAGTCGGTAGTCACAGTCACGTCGGCAGTTTCAAGATGTCCAAGATCAATGTCTAGCGAGCCAGATGTTGTATCTGTATAAGTTGCTACCGTTCCTTCTCCAAATGGAACTCCAGTAATGATTTGGTTGATCCGCACACCAATTGGAATTTTTATTGAGTCGTCTTGATATTGAGCGCGAATTTCACGGGCCGCAACCATCCATTCATCGCTCAAAAACTGATACGCCATGTTGGAACCTCCTAAGCCATTTACGTCGTCAGGGTATCGCCAACTGCCTGCACAGACCCCAGTTGCGCGTTTGTAACCTTCAAATTTGCGCATCAATCGCTAAACTCTTTTTAGTCACTTTTCGGTGGCGCTTAAGTTCTAGGGCGAGGTGTGTTCTGAAAGTATTGATTCCGCCAGGAAAGTCTGGCAATGTTCTTGCAACGATCGCGATTGGTGACGCATATCTGAAACCTTTCACGGAGTATGCCTTTCCGACTTGGGAAATGTATTGCAAACGCCACGACCTCGGACTGATTTTGTTTGATGATCACCTGATCAACACAGATCATCTTGACTGGAAGAATCCGTACTGGCAGAAATTCTTGATCGGCGAGGCGCTGAATAGTGCCACTTTTCAAACAAACAATGTATGTTGCCTAGATACTGACATTTTGATTAGCCCGCTTGCTCCAAATATTTT
>CAMATY010000062.1 GCA_945861325.1 Ferrithrix thermotolerans DSM 19514 | reverse complement strand
TGTGAAGGATGCTGTTGTTTCAATGATTGGCAAAGGACTTCGAGCCTAAGAAGCGGTTTTCCGCAACTTAAGAATTCGAATTAATAATTTAGGAGCCGCCGGTTTATTCCGGCGGCTCTTTTATTTGCTACCAACTTGGTCACACTTGTCGCCGTCACCAGCGTGTGATCGCCAACTGTCACACTTGTCGTGCTCTCTGCGAATTCGTCTAATAAGGTAGTTTGTAGCCAATGCTTAACAAGTTGATCAAAGCCGACACGATTCGCAAAGCCTGGGCAGTTTATCCGCGCCGATCAAAGGTTCGGATACCGATCCTGTTCTTGCTTGGTTTAATTGGAACAGCGCTTGAAGCACTCGGAATCGGTCTTGTAATCCCGGTGATGACCACGATGAGCAAGGCGACAACTGGCAATAGCGGTTCGGTTTTGCAACCATTGTTTAACTTTTTTGGGATTCGGGCAGTCGGCACAATGGTCGGAGTTGCCGTACTTTGCATCGTGGCGACTTATTTTGTAAAGAATGTTTATAAACTGTTTTTTATTCATATCTCAGGGCGGGTCGGTAATTTCACTAGTCATGAAGTGACGTCGCAATTATTTAGGTCGTATTTAACTCGCCCATATACATTTCACTTGCAAAGAAATTCTTCTGACCTGCTGAATTCAATGCAACAAGAAGCCGGGATGACAATCGGCCTAGTCGGTAGTGTCACTGGCCTAGTTCAGGAACTTTTACTAGCGAGTGCTGTGATTTGGTTTATGGTCTATACCGAGCCGATTGCCGCGTTTTCAACCGTATTGATTCTAGTTTTGGGAAGTCTGCTATATCTCAAAGTAACGAAGCCGCTGGTAACACGGTTTGGGCAACAGCGACAAAAAATTCAGGCGCCGTTAACAAGATACTTGTTACAGGGCTTTGGCGGTGTGAAAGATATCAAGGTTCTCGGTCGTAGCAATGATTTCTTGAATCAATACGAAAAACAAAATCTGATTGTTCAAAATACAAGTTTGCGTTACGGGATTCTCAAGTCGATCGGTCCAATGTGGACAGAACTCTTGGCGATGTCCGGGTTAACTGTGGTCGTTTGGGTGATGATCTGGCAAAATCGCCCGCCAGATCGGATCATTCCATTGTTGGGATTGTTCGTCATCGCAACTTGGCGGTTCGTTCCAACCGTAAATTCCTTGGTGGGGCTAACTAACTCCATTAGATACTCGAGACCAGCAGTTGAATCGGTTTATGCTGAATTTGAATACATTAAGTCACAAGAAAATATAGTAAAGACTCAAATTGTTTTCAATGACAAAGTTGAGATGCGAAATCTAACCTTTAATTATCCAAACACGGTTACCCCGAGTTTGCGCGACGTCAATATTGTTGTGCGCAAGGGCGAGACCGTTGGGTTCATTGGGCCGTCTGGTGCGGGCAAGAGCACACTGGTCGATGTGGTGTTAGGTCTACTTCCCCAAACTTCGGGTGAGTTACTAATTGATGGTGCAGAAATGCAGGAGCACAATCTTGAATGGCAGTCAACAATCGGGTATGTCTCGCAAGCAATTTATTTAACTGATGACACAGTGCGCCGTAATGTTGCGTTCGGCATTGCCGAAGCGGATGTCGACGACGTGGCTCTCGAGCGTGCGCTAAAGTCGGCTCAACTTTGGGAGTTTGTCGATGGTTTACCAAATAAGACACACACAATTGTTGGCGAGCGCGGGGTGCGAGTTTCAGGTGGGCAGAGACAACGAATTGGCATCGCCCGAGCGCTGTATCACGAACCTCAAGTACTTGTATTAGACGAAGCGACCAGCAGCCTTGACATTGAAACCGAAACCGAAGTGATGAGCGCAATTCGGGCGTTACAGGGCTTTAAGACAATTTTAATCGTTGCCCACCGACTCTCGACTGTGCAACATTGCGATCGCCTCTATCGAATCGAAGACGCGCGTATCGTCGCCGAAGGCTCCTTCCAAGAACTCGTAAAGTCATAATTGAAATCTAAGTTGTAAATTTAGTCGCTCAGGTGATGAGACAACCAAAAGACGGATCCATAAAGTTTTAATGATGAAATTTTTGTCACCGAGAACTTGGACATGGGAAATTGTCTAATTTAATAATGTTTAATTAACGGCAAGTACTACGCACTTCAGATTATATAAATTTGATTATTCTAGAAGAAATGGGTGATCACGTAAAAAAGATAACGAAGGCTGGGAATAGCCTTCCAAATTCCGAAAACCGTCAGGCTTCACTATTTCATAAAATCGATTGAGCAACTGGATATCACTTTCAGAATACTTTACCAAACCATTATTAAGAGACATCATTTCATTTACGGCATTCACTAAAACTGTTGGTGAATTTTGAATGTATTGCAGACCTCTCTCTTTCATTAGATTTGGTATGCCTAACGAATAAAGATTTCTTGGATTTAACAGTTTGCGTAAAGACAATAATTCACCTGTTTCAACATTTTGTACTAATCTCGTGGTGTAAAGTGTGGGAAAGTATCCGAAAGTATCAAAGGTATAGTTGTCAGTGAGGATTGAGGGTCGATTGAATCGGCGTGCGAACCAATAAGCGCCACACGATATCGAAATTAAAAATCTACAATTTTTATAGAGCCATAGTTCACTGAATTCGCTTCGGATTTTGCTTGCGAAATCAATAATTGGTAAAGTCCTAAGTTCTGCTGGTAATTCGTCAGCATCCAAACCTACTCTTACAATTTTAATATTACGATCAAGGATATTCTCCAAAGCAGGTATATAGTTTGATAATTCAATGAGTCGCAAGGGGATTAGTTCTTGTCCCTTTGTATCAAATCTTTTTTGGTAGTATTTTCTTGAAGGACTGGCAATCAGAACGAAAGTTTGCGGATTGATTCCTAAGTTCTTGAGGTCATCAGGAGTGTCTTTTCCCTCAAAAGTATGTAAGCCACTTGGGGGTAGAGCCCAAGAAACATTAAACTTGTTATTCGGAGATATAAGTTTCTTCTCAAGTCCCCATCCTGGAATACAATAAGTTACCAGTCGAAAAAATTTTCTTCGGTCATCAAGATAGAAAGAGAAGTTTGGATAGTACGAGTCAGTAACGGTTCGATTTATTAGTTCACCTGGTTCAATTAAAATTTTTAAGTGCTTTGTTTGTTTATTATGCTCTAACTCCCTGCACAGTGGTTCCATCATTCCTAAGTAAGTTGAAGCAAATCCTGGTCGGAAAGGTTTCAAAATGTAAATAGAAACCTTGTATCTGAGAGAAAGAGTTCGCAGTACTACCCATGCCAAGGGAGAAATTAGAAGGCCTGAAAATATTTGAAAAAATCTGAGAATAAGCCGTGCACAACTTAAGTTTGAAGATAAATATGATCTTGGGACTTCGGTCTGATCGTAAAAAACAAGTCTTTTAAGAAGTCTCAAATAATTTGAAGCTTTATCTTTCATTTCAAAAATTCTAGATAGTCGCGGAGCATTGTGGCACATGGCCTGCTGTGCGAGTTCTTTCGAATAGGCAAACCTGAGTTTAGGATAATTTGGTCGTATTTTTCGAGTAGTTCGGTATTTTGGGCTGAGCTAAGTTCATGACCATTAGCAAATAAGAGAATCTCTTCAACTGCGTCGCACAATTGTTTAGGCGTGTTTTGAATATAAATCAATTGTTGAGACTTCATTTCTTGATGTCTTCCCAAAACACCTTTTAATTGAAGTATTTCTTCAAGTGTGAGGTTATGGTTAGTTACCTTGGCGTGCACCGTTTGCATGGTGTACAGCGTTGATTGATGTCCCTTGGCAAAAGCATACGAGTCCGTAATTAGAGTTGGTCGATCAAATTTATGTGCCAAGTGCCAAGTGCCGATTGCGCCCATTGACCAACTAAAAAGGCAGTGTTCAAAGAGCCAAAGATCCTGTGCATCATTTCTTAAAGTCCGAGAGATTTCAATTATCGGCAATTCTTTAAGATTAGGTGTTATCTCATCCGGGTCTCGCCCCACACGGACTATTTTTAGACCTTGTTTAATTAAAAGTTTCAATGCGTCTACGCTGCTGCTTGGGTCGATGAAGCGATTACTTGATGTAACAATTTCAGGGTTTCGTAATTCGTAGTAAGCAATTGATGGGAACGCCATTATCACAAAGTTAAAAGGTTTAAGTCCTAGCGTGGAGAGAACTTCTGGGACCTTGGTCGGGCCCGTTGCTTTTAAATTTCGCGCTGGTGGCAGTTCCCAGTTTGTGTCATATGACGAATAGTTTACAAACGATTTTATTAAACAAAGTTTCGGAATTAGCACAAAAATAGTTCTTGCAAATTTGCTTCGGTCGTCAAGATAAAAGTTGAAGTGACTGGCATAAAGTTTGAGAAGTTCCAGGTTTACAATTGCACTGGCGTCTATCATTACTATAAATTTTTTTTGAGTTTCTACTTGCAACCCTCTGCATAACGGCTCCATTTGGTGTATGTAGGTTGATGCTTTATCTGGGCGCTGGGGTCGCTCAAAGCGATAAATCTTTACTGGGATAAATAGGTTTAGGACAACCAGAAGAACCCAGCACACAAGCGACAATGGAAACGCAAATGCGGTGACAAGTGCGCGTCGCAGAATAAATAATTTTGAAAACGACACAAGAGACGCATAACCTTTTTTGAGTGTTTGGTCGTAGAACAGAACTCGAGTGACTCTGTCGTTGACAACATTTATAACGCGCCGCAGCAAAGCTTTCATTTATGAAAGCTAGCGGCCGTGTTTGGCGAGGTATTTTTCGAGTGGGGCGAAGTTGAAGCGCGAGTCGTCGGGCCAACCGTCTTTTGGTGGACGACCCATCACGATCAGGTGATCTGCTCCTGCCGCTGCAAATTCGTCAGCAATCTCTAAATCCTCTGGATTAATCGCAACTGTGCGCTCAATCTCACGCGGGTTACGCCCGATTTTGGCGCACCACTGATCAATCACCTCGTTTTTCTTGCGAACATTTTCGACTGGCCCAAACACGTTGCTCATGTCAGCATGCTCAGCCACCAACCGCAAGGTGAACTTCTCGCCGCTACCACCAATCATCAACGGCATCTTTGGATTCACTGTGCCAGGGTTTAATTTCGCCAAACGTTGTTTAATGATCGGTAATCCCTTTTCAAGAATCTTTAAGCGGCCAACAGCAGTGCCGAACTCATATCCATATTCGGTGTAGTCGCGTTCAAACCAACCCGATCCGACGCCAAGGATAAATCGTCCATTACTAATGTGATCGATCGTTCGTGACATGTCGGCTAGCAGTTGCGGATTGCGATATGTAAAGCAAGTAACCAGCGCACCAACTGTGGCATGTTTGGTTTCGGCCGCAATCGCCGCCAACAGCGTGTAAGCCTCAAAGTGTGATGCGTCAGGTTCGCCATACAGCGGGTAGAAGTGATCCCACACCCAGATGCTATCTAATTTTAGGGCATCGGCGCGCAACCAAGTTTCGCGCATTGCCTTCATTGTTGTGTTTTGTGGATGTATTTGGATGCCGATTTTCATATCAGAATTGTACTCTTTTCTTTAATTATCCTAATTATTATAATGCTCACGCAGTAGTTAGAGATTCGAATCAATGAGTCGTATGTCTAAGTTTCGTAAATCAGCGTGGGCTGAAGATGCAGTATCTCTCGGAATCACCGGAGTTTCTCCACACGTTGAACGCACCGGCTACGCCGATCGCCTTTGGTATCCAGGTGGGCGTGCCGATGAACGGCGACACCACGATGCCAGGCAACATCACCAACGCACCGAGTAAGCCAGCAGCGCTGAGCGAGCCAGTCAGTTCAAGCACTAGCCAAGGCACGGCGATCATCACGATGCCGTTGCCGATGCCCGAGGAAATATTCGAAACCTGCAACATTACGAACGGCAGATTTCGCTTCATCATTTAAGTTTAAATAGTTAACGCGCATGTTTGGCGCGTCGCGTTCGTAATTACTTCCAGCTCAAAAGTTTTTCGAGCTCACTAAAATTGAATGGTCCAGCGCATGGCACAATTAAATGTTCGGCACCCGCTTGTTTCAAGTCTTCAAATATTTCTGCAGTAATTTCGTTAGAATAGATCGTGACCGTGCGTTCGATCTCGCGCGGGTTGCGACCGACTTTCGCGCACCATTCATCAAGAATCTTTATTTTCCTGCCAAAACTTTCGGGCGAGCCGTAATAGTTGTATTGGTCGGCGTATTGTGCAACAAGTCGTAGCGTAACTTTTTCGCCGCCGCCACCAATCATGATCGGCATCTTGCCTAGCATCGGCTGCGGGTTCAACTTCGCCAACCGCGCTTAAATCACAGGCAACCCGGCCTCGAGCAATTTCAATCGCTCAATCGCCGTGCCGAAGTGATAGCCATATTCTTTGTAGTCGCGTTCAAACCAACCCGATCCGACGCCGAGCACAAACCGACCTTCGCTGATGTGGTCGATCGTGCGCGCCATATCTGCCAACAACTGCGGATTGCGATATGTGAAACACGAAACCAACGCACCAATCTGCGCATGACAAGTATCTGCCGCCATCACCGCAAGCAACGAGTAACACTCAAAGTGTGTCTCTTGAGGATCGCCAGTTAACGGATAAAAGTGATCCCATGTCCAAATGCTGTCGACACCCATTGCGTCTGCCGTGCGCCACGCGGCACGCATTTCTTTAATATTTGTGGCCTGTGGCCAAAGTTGTACCCCTATTTTCATAGCGAAATTATACTATGACCCCAAAACCAATCGGAGTAGAGTGGGGTTCACGTAGTTCTTAGAAATTCGAATCGGGGATTCACATGACTAACTTACGTCGACCACTGATTGGTTTTGCAGTTGCAACAATGCTCGCAATCTCATTCACGCCACTTCACACTGCAAGTGCACTCGTTGAATGGGCGCTTGCTGAAGAAGCAGTATCTCTCGGATTGACTGGTGTTTCGCCACACGTCGAACGCACCGGCAACGCCGACCGACTCTGGTACCCGAGCCTCGCGGGAACAATTGTCAGTGACTGCACCGACGCTGGAGCTTGCACGAGTGTGCCAGTCACTGGCCGTCTTGGTACAGACTTCACTGCGATCACACTGCCCAATGGCACTCGTCGCGCATACTTCGTTGAGACAACTGCAGGGGCGACGACAAAATCTGTGTCGTCTGCAGCGTGTTTAACTACTGCCTGCACGGGGGTTGGCACCTCAACTGTTACTGCAGCAGAACTTGTTGTATCGCAAAATATCAAAGCGTGGGGAGTGCCCGATGCGGTGGTTACACCCGATGGCAAAGTGCGTCTCTATGTTGTTGAGTCGCCAGTTGAAGGCAATTGCACAGAAAAGCTCGCAAGTTATATTTCGAGCGACGGAATCACATTTACAAAAGAAGCCGGCTGGCGACTTGAAAATGGGATCAGTGTTGACCCAGAAATCCTTCGCGCGAAAACTGGCGATTGGTTAATGGTCTTAGCCGACGGCCCGGGTTGTGGCGACAGAGTCCAGAAACTTTATATGACAACTTCAAACGACGGATTAACTTGGGCGACACCACAAAAAATTTCTGGCTCAGACTTGCGTCGCCTCGACCCAACTGGTTATGAAGTTTCAACAAATGTTTTTCGTATTTTTTATGCAACTGCTGTAGCCGGAGCACTTGGCGATGTTACATATACGATCAAGCGGGGCACGATTTCGATTAAACAATCGTCTGCCGAAGTTTCAATTACAACTGGCACGACGGCGTCTGCAAAGTCGACTATCACTTGTGTCAAAGGTAAGGTCACTAAAAAAGTTACTGGTGTTAATCCAAAATGTCCGAGCGGCTACAAAAAGAAATAGTTGGCTAATTTTTAGCGTGCTTTAGCAATTGCAGTTTCGGTCAGGGTGTGAACCTCGTGCACACTGGCTGCGCGCGGATTCGTGCGTGCCGCCGAATCTTTTAGAGCCTTTTCGGCAATCCGCCCTGCACAATCGAGTGGCACGCCGATTTCGC
>CAMATY010000061.1 GCA_945861325.1 Ferrithrix thermotolerans DSM 19514 | reverse complement strand
TTCAGAGCAGTAATCCAAGACCATGCCGCATCAACTTGTAAGTCGAGTGCTTTTCGATCGCCAGAATTATCGATTATAAAATTAGCGATTGCTTTGCGCTGTTCGCGGGACGATTGATTCGCAACTCTCGCCCGAGCGTCATCAATGTTCATTTTGCGTTGATCGACTATTCGTGCAACAGCAATTTCGGGATCAAGATCAACGACAACAACTCCATCTAATCCTTCTCGCGGGTTCTCAACTAATAACGGAATATCAAGGACCACAACTTTTGAAGTATCGCTGTAGCTCTTGACTCGTTCGTTCATCACTCGGTGCACAACCGGATGGATCAAATCATTTAGTTTTTTGAGAATTTCCCTGTCTTTAAAAACTTCGTTGGCAACGGCGCCACGATTTAGGGAACCGTCTTTGGCGACAACCGATGGGCCGAACATCTCGACGATTTTATTGAAAATCTCTCCACCAGGCTGCTGCAATTCACGGACGATCAGATCCGCGTCAATAATTATTGCACCGTGGACGGCAAGCAACCTCGACACTTCTGATTTACCACAACCAATTCCACCTGTGAGCCCAATGAGAATCATTTGAGACTCACTGTAGTTATTTTTGGTGTTTGAATTTCAGGTAATTAATCAGCCTGCACTTGGCTCATCAGAAGCTGTAGCGACTGGTGTCTCTGCTGGTGCCTGCTCGGTTGTCTCTGTTGTGGCAACAGCATTTGGATCGAAAAACTCCGCCCATGCAGATTCACGAGATGAATCATCACCGCTCACCCAGTTGCCCTGCTCATCAGTTTGAAATTGCCCACGATATTCTTCGGCCAATTCGCCACCTTCGGCGGCTTGTTTGATTGACAAACTAATTCGACGTCGAGCCAAGTCGAGATCAATAATTTTCACCCAAAGTTCTTCGCTTGGAGTGACAACTTGTTCTGGCGCCTCGACATGGTGTGTCGACATCTCCGAGATGTGTACGAGACCTTCAATGCCGTCGCCGACTTGAACGAAACCACCGAATGGAACGAGTTTTGTGACTCGACCGTAAACAAGTTGTCCAACTTGATGGCTTGAAGCAAATTCTTGCCACGGGTCTTGTTGCGTTGCTTTGAGAGACAAACTGATTCGATCTCGTTCGCGATCAATTTCAAGAACCTTGACCGAAACCTCGTCACCAATTTTTACTACTGCACTTGGATTGTCAACATGCTTCCATGACAATTCTGATACGTGAATCAAACCATCCATGCCCCCCAAATCAACGAAGGCACCAAACGCAACAACACTTGAAACTCGGCCAGTTCGAACCTCGCCAATTGCAAGATTCTCAAGGAAATCGCTCTGACTACCCTTTTGATTTTGCTCTAACAACACTCGTCGCGAAAGCACAACATTGTTTCGTTGACGATCAAGTTCAAGAATTTTTGCAGTGATGCGTTGTCCAAGGTATGGTGCCAGGTCGCGCACACGACGCAACTCGACAAGTGACGCTGGCAAGAAGCCGCGAAGACCAATGTCTACAATCAAACCACCCTTGACGGCTTCAATTACGACACCTTCAACTGTTCCATCACTATTTTTAATGGCTTCAATATCGCCCCAGGCACGCTCGTACTGAGCACGCTTCTTTGAGAGCAACAGCCGACCTTCTTTGTCTTCAAGGGTGAGAATTAGAGTCTCAATTTTTTCACCCAACTTGACGATCGTATTTGGATCGGCATCTTGACGAATTGATAGTTCGCGATTAAGAATTACGCCTTCGGTCTTGTAACCGATCTCTACGAGAACCTCATCGCGAGTAATTCGCACAACGGTTCCGGTTACTAACTTTCCTTCTTTAAGCTCAACCATTGTTTCGTTGATTGAGTCTGCAAACGAAACATCTCGTTCAGTCACTTTTCGAGGGGTGTAATTTCCTTCGGCATCGAAGGTTCCCATTGCGGGAGAGGACATAATTATTTGATCAGTTGACACAGTTGTAACTTTCGGCGGATAGGAGAGGTGGATAGGACGATCAATGCTACCCGAAGGCGCACTAGTTAAGAGTGAAAATCAGGCTTTCGCCGATGCCCAAGTATCCCCCCATGCAAGGTTCACCACTAATGGAACATTAAGTTCGGCGGACGAGCACATCGTGTCGCGCACAAGTTTTTCGACTGCGACTTCTTCGCTAGCAACTGCCTCAAGGATCACCTCATCATGAACCTGCAGGACCAGTTGCGAAACAAACCCACCTGACTCTAAAGCCTCGTCAATTCGCACTAGCGCGACCTTAAAAATGTCGGCTGCCAAACCTTGAATACCCGAATTCATCGCTTGACGCTCGCCGACCTGTCGAATTCTAAAATTGGGGTTTTGCAATTCAGGGATTGACCTTCGGCGACCAAATAGCGTCTCGGTATAGCCACGCTTTCGGGCCTCCTCGACAGTTTCGTCCATGTACTGCTTAACTCGTGGAAATGCGCCGAAATACGCATCCAAGATTTCACTGGCTTCGCTAACTCCGATCGCTAAACGTTGCGCCAGTCCATAGGCCTCCATTCCATATGCCAGACCGTATGAAACCATCTTGGCTTTTGATCGCTGCTCGCTAGTCACTTTAGAGATTGCGACACCGAAAATATTTGCCGCAGTCACATTGTGAACGTCAACATTATTTTTGAAAGCATCAATCAAGCCTGGATCGTTCGCCAAATGAGCAATGCATCGCAATTCAATTTGATTGTAGTCGGCGACGAGAAAACGCGAACCCGTGCACGGTATAAATGCGGTTCGGAAAACTTTACCTTGCTCACTTCGTATCGGAATGTTGTGAAGATTGGGCTGGTCACTGCTCAATCGTCCAGTGCGAGCAACTGTCTGATTAAAAGTTGCATGAATTCTGTTATCAGATTCAACAACAGAAAGTAGACCTTCGCCGTATGTCGATCGCAGTTTCTCAACCTCGCGATATTCAAGCAGTGGCTCAATGAACTCAGGCCACTGATCTCGCAGTTTCTCAAGAGTCGCAGCATCTGTAGATGGACCAGTCTTATTTTTCTTGCCAGGCGTCAGCTTTCGATCTTCGTAGAGAATCTTGCGTAGTTGAAGCGGCGAGTTTAAATTGAATTCACTTTTAGCAACACTATGAAGGTGTTTGGTCAGTCGCAAACATTCTGCAGTCAAGCGATCGTTGATCGATCCCAATTGCTTACGATCTATTGCAACACCGAGATATTCCATTTTTGCTAGAACCCTTACCAATGGGTGCTCAATATCTTGATACAACTTCAGAAGTTTTAGTTTCGTTAGCGAATCCGTCAGCAGTTGTGAGACGAGCGCTACACCGAGCGCGGCATTGGCACAACTAGTTATTACACCTGAATCAGTTTCAACGGCATTGAAATTCAACTGACCGTCGTCACTTTCGTTGTTTGTTGCTGCAAACTTCAGATGCAAATAACGATCAACGACGTCATAGATTTCATACTTTGCTTCTGACGGGTCTAGCAGGTAGGCAGCGATCGCGGTATCTAAGACCATGTGTTTCAAATCGATTTTGAGAGCCAGCAGGCTTCGCAATAGTGGCTTGACATTGTGACCACGAAATTGCCATTGATCCAAAAGAACTTTTTTGACATCGACATTTACAAGCAGCAATTTATTGATCCAACTGACTTCGTTTTTTGACGCATTGGTAACAACTGCCAAACCAAGTAACTCAGACCTTCCAGCGTCACCGACCCATGCCGCCGAAACATCACTGATCTGATTGACTTTTAATGCTTCGCATGCCGCGCTAGGCGAATCACAAATTTTTACAGCTGCTGTGAGATCACCAGCAGGCGCACCTGTTCGATTTGTCGATTCTGCATCTAAGTTTTCGTCATTGCTTTGTTTGAGATCAATCTGGAAATGTTTCAACGCTTCTAAAAATCTCGTGTTCATGGTTCGAAACTCAAACATCGCGAACATCTTCTTGACTTCATCCATCCGCGGGCTGGGAACAGAATTATGAATATCAATTGTTACTGGCGCATCCCGACGCAACACCATTAGTTCAGCATTTCTAATTACACGATCTCGATTTTCGTGAAGTGCCTGTTTGAGTTTTGGTGTCTGCTCATCGGCGTGATCGAACACATTGACAAGGTCTAAATACTTGTTAATCAGTTTTGCCGCAGTCTTTTCTCCGACGCCGGGCACCCCATCTAGATTGTCGCTCGGGTCTCCACGCAGTGCGGCGTAATCTGCATATTGTTTTGGCGTGACACCAGTTCGTTCAAAAATTCCGGCTTCGTCATATAACGCATAGTCACTTACCCCACGCTTGTTGTATAACACGCGAATATTTGGGTCGCTAACCAGTTGATAGTTATCGCGATCGCCAGTGACAATGATCAAATCATCCCCGGATTGTTCGGCTTTCTCGGCGATAGTTGCAATTAAGTCATCGCCCTCGAAACCAGCTGCGTCGATCGCAACAACGCCCATCGCATCCAATAACTGACGAATCAAATCAAGTTGCTGATACAAAATATCTGGTTGTGCTTCGCGCTGAGCTTTATATTCTGGCGCAGCAACATGACGAAAGGTCTTTTCTTTGCGGTCAAAAACAACGATCACTCCGTCTGGTTTATGATCCCTCAATAAAGTCAGCAGCATCGAAGTGAAGCCATAAATCGCGTTGGTAACTTGCCCATTTGCTGTGACCATGTCTGTCGGCAACGCAAAAAACGCGCGATACGCCAACGAGTTTCCGTCGAGCGCCATCAATTTCATAACAAGAAACTAGTCGGGTTTGCAACTACGGGCTGACACTTTTATCAACGCAAAACAATGAACTAATTAGATTCACGGTCAAAGATTTACGGTCGAAGATTTACGGTCGAAGATTTACGGAAATAATTCGCTCGGCAATCTCACCCATTTTTACTCGCTCACTCATCGCCATTTTCTGAATATACGTGAAGGCGTCATTTTCGGTCATTGCGTGCTTGTCGATCAGAATTCCCTTGGCGCGATCCATGAGTTTGCGTATCTCAAGTTGGGCGCCGAGTGCCTCAACCTCTCCTGTCAGAGCACGCATCTCGGCGAACCTAGCGATCGCTAATTCAATCGCAGGAACCAAATCTGACTTTTGAAACGGCTTGACGAGATACGCCAATGCGCCTGCATCACGGGCTTGTTCAACTATCTCGCGTTGGCTAAAAGCCGTCAACATCACGACGGGACAAATCTTCAACTGAGAAATAAGTTTGGCTGCTTCGAGTCCAGACATTACTGGCATCTTGATATCTAAGATCACAACATCTGGTTTGTGCTGAGTCACAAGTTTTACGGCCTCATCTCCACGACCACAATCAGCAACAACCTCGTACCCCTCTTCTTCAAGGGTTTCGCGGAGGTCTAGTCGAATAATCGCTTCATCCTCGGCGATAACAATCTGAATTGCCACGAATTAATTGCCCAACTTATCAAGTAGCTGATCTTGATGAATTTGCTGCTCAGCAATCTTGGCTACAAGGTGATCATGGTGGCGTCGCATCGCTTCAAGATGTCGTTGCGCCTGGTGATGCTCAAGTGCTGCATCAGGTGTCTCAGCGACCATTGCCCTGATCTCTTTTTCTTGAGCGTCTTCAACAATGAAATCGAGTTGTTCTCTAGTAACTCGCAGGTCATCGCTCAATTCACGAATCGTTTGAGTCCCCCGTTTGAGTCGACGCTCGACAAATCGATCACTGAGATTATTTTCAGTCATAAGAATCAGTCTACGGATCGACATTTGGCGCTAAGTGCCCGGGATGGGAGTCGAACCCACACACCCTTTCAGATAACGGATTTTGAGTCCGTCGCGTCTGCCATTCCGCCACCCGGGCTTGCGCCACTATCGTATCTAGTCAAGGTCTCTGCGATCGCCTTAAATTCTTCTACGATAGAGACGACAATGCTTGCGTTCACGTTTCCTGGTCAAGGGTCTCAAAGATCGGGCATGGGTTTACCTTGGGTTGATCACGAAAGTTGGGAACTCGTTGACGAAGCCTCTGCAATCGTCGGGCGAGATGTCGGTGAACTTTTGCTCACTGCCGATGCCGAGACTTTAAAAGACACACGCAATGCTCAACTAACTACTTTCGTTTCAAGTCTGATGGTGCTAGATGCTGTCGAGCGACTAGGCGTAGAGCCAACCCTCTGTGCTGGGCATTCGCTCGGCGAATATACAGCCCTTACTGCAAACGGTGCCCTCGGTTTTGATGACGGTGTTCGACTTGTTGTTGAGCGAGCGGCCGCGATGCACGAAGTTGGACAATCCTCACCAGGTGTCATGGCGGCTGTACTTGGACTTGAAGACGAAGATGTAGAAACAGCCTGTCGTCGTGCCGATAGCGATGTATGGGTTGCAAATTTTAATGCACCAGGTCAAGTAGTTATTGCCGGCTCACCCGAAGGGGTTGCAATTGCAAGTGATCATGCCAAACAGTTGGGCGCAAAGCGCGTGATGTCATTGCCAGTTTCGGGGGCGTTTCACACTCCATACATGAGCGGTGCTCGCGATCGGTTGCGAGACGCGATTGCTCTTGCAAAACCGAGAGATAGCGATGTGCCGATCGTTTCAAATGTCGATGCTAAACCTCATCACCACGGCAGCGAATGGTCGACTTTGCTTTCGGCACAGCTATCAAGCCCAGTCAGATGGAAGCAATGCTTACAAACGATGTCTGAAAACGGGATTACTAAATTCATTGAACTTGGTCCAGGTGGCGTTCTTACTGGAATGGCCAAACGCACGCTAAGTACAGCGCGCACTTTGAGCATTTCAACTCCTGATGAACTCAACAAATTAATTGAATGGATAGGTGAGGCAAAAATGCCGTCACCAGAACTGCATGAGGGAGAGCACCTTTTTGCTGTTGAGCGATTAGTCGTTAGCCCGAGCGCTGGCGTATTCACTCCCCTGTCGTCGTTGCACGATGGTTCAAGAATTAAGGTTGGAGATGTGTTGGGGATGGTTGGGGGCAACGAAGTGAGATCGCTATTTGACGGAATTTTGCAAAACTTCATCAGTGTTGACGGCGAACGCGTCACTGCGCATCAGCCAATCGCATGGCTTCGGACAATTTAGGTTGTATTAGATGCCGATAATTCCCAAGACAGCTATTAATGGCGCAATCACCGGATGGGGTCGAGCGCTGCCCGAAAAAGTTGTCACCAATAGTGATCTCGCAAAGACAATGGACACATCCGATGAGTGGATTCGTGAGCGAACAGGAATTGAACGCAGGCACATCGGTGGCACGACAGCGAGTTTGTCGATTGAGTCTGGTCGAAAAGCAATTGAGATGGCAGGCGTTGACCCGTCAACAATTGACGCATTGATTTTGTCGACAACAACACCCGACAGAACTGTGCCCGCAACAAGCGCTGCAGTACAACACGGATTAGGTCTTCGTTGTGGGGCGTTTGATGTGAACGCTGCATGCTCGGGATTTGTCTACGGTCTCGTAACCGCTCACGGACTGATTGCGATCGGTATGAAAAAGATTCTTGTAATCGGAACAGATACTTTGTCTCGCATTACCGATTGGTCAGATCGCAACACTGCAATTCTGTTTGCCGATGGCTCTGGCGCTGCTGTTGTTGAAGCAGTTGAAGGCCCAGGACAACTACTGGGATGGGATATTGATGCCGACGGTTCACTAGAAGATCTTCTTTATGCCGAAATCGGTGGCACGTTGTATATGGAAGGCAAAGAAGTTTTTCGTCGTGCGGTGCGAATCATGGTTGACTCGGCGGAAAAATCATTGAAGGCCGCGGGTTTGACAACTAGCGATGTCGCCCTCGTGGCGCCGCATCAAGCAAATTTGAGAATCATTGAAGCGGCGTGCAAGCGTCTAGATATCCCGATGAGTAAAGCTGCTTGGGTAGGTAACGAAACTGGAAACACTTCGTCAGCGTCCATTCCTTTGGCATTATTCGATGCAGCCGACAACAACCGACTTAAGACCGGCGACATTGTGTTGCTAGTTGGCTTCGGTGCCGGAATGACGGCCGCCAGTGCGGTAATAAAGTGGAAACAACCATGAGTCGTGTTGTGTTAATCACTGGGGGCGCAAAAGGAATTGGACTCGCCTGCGCAGCACATTTCGCAAGTCTCGGCGACAAAGTCGCGATCACTTACAATTCAACAAAACCAAGCGGTGATTTTTTCGCAATTAAATGCGATGTCACTTCTCAGACAGAAATCGATGCAGCATTCACTGCAGTCGAAGAAAAATTTGGACCGGTACAGGTATTAGTTGCTAATGCAGGGATCACAAAAGATCTATTGCTTCTGCGAATGAGCGAGAATGATTTCACAACCGTGATTGATGCAAACCTCACGGGCGCCTTTCGAGTCTGCAAACGCGCGACTCAAGGGATGTTACGCGCGCGATCTGGTCGGATAATTTTAATGTCATCTGTTGTTGGTTTGCTCGGTTCTGCTGGACA
>CAMATY010000060.1 GCA_945861325.1 Ferrithrix thermotolerans DSM 19514 | reverse complement strand
ACTTTGCCTGCACGTTCGCTCAGAGACTGAACAAAACCTTGCAGTGCTCCTTCTTTTTCTACCTGTAATACATGTGTCAATGAAATCACGCCAGGTCGTATTGCTTCGGCTTGCGACTTAAAGTGATCGTCGCGATTAACCAGTGCTGGGTTGTCAATCACTTGCTGCATAAACATTGAAAACGACGCCCCCAGATCAATGCAGCCATCAACGAGCACATCCTCAAAACATTCATACGTTTCGATCTCCAGGCTCGGAGCCCGCAGCAACACTCGATTTTCCCAACTCGAATACATTCGCGCATACGGGTTTCTGATTGCCCCAACTCGCCACCAGTCGTGGGCCTGCAGGATATGTTGCTGTTCATCTGCTTCTAGCTCTCGAAATAATGTCAGTCCACTAACAATCGGGTTGTGGACAGTGTGCATTGGGGTAACTGCGGCTGTGGCAAGAGTCTGCATTGCATGGACGTTCAGACTTCCCTCGGCTTGGGCAATTAAGAATTTGAGCGCCGTACAGGCCACCTTGGTGGTGGGCAGATACAAGATTTTGAGGTTTCTGGCTACCAATGCCGCTGGAATCAGCATTCCTTCATGGCTCAAAGGTGGCACGGTTGGGGGCAACGGAATAGGTGGCACCCGGTAGTGATTCTGAGACATCCCCCCATTCTTACTTATTCCCACCGCGTCTGGACAGATTGCCCGACCAGGTGGATCTTTGGCACCCTGTGACAGGCAGTTTTGGCCCACACTTAAGGATGTGTATGATGAAAATTATCAAACATTTTGAAAAGAATTCACTTTCAAAATCAATAAGAGGGGGAATATGAATCAATCTAGTAAAGGCAGGGCCATGAAGCGATTCGGCATTGCCATCGCAATCGCACTCGGCGCTTCGGCGATACAAGTTGGGACTGGGCATGCAGCAAGCACTCCTGCTCCTACACGAGGCGGAACACTAAATGTAACAATGACTGACTACATGGTTGGTTTTTGTCCAAACGACACAAACTCAAACTCAGCCTTAATGGCCGTGAGACAAATAGGAGAAACTCTCTTTGAACAGCGTGCAGACGGAGTAGTCGTACCGTACTTGGTTTCGTCAGCATCGGCTAATTCCGATTTTACGTCCTGGAGGCTCGTAACAAGGGCGGGCGTCACTTTCTCTAACGGAGAAAAGTGGAATGCCGACGCACTGATCATAAATATGAAATCATCTATCGGCCAGCTGGCTGCAGCCGGCAGTAGCACTTCTGCCGACAGCTCAAGTGTTGATCCTGCTAACCAAAAGTTTCATGGAGCAAAATACGGCGGACTCGCTCCTGTCGCATGGGCAAATTTGAAAGTCATCACGAAGGTTAACGACACCACGGTGCAGTTTGACCTCAAGAGGGGTAACGGTGGATTCAAAGAGTTGTTGTACGGCTCAGGTCGATCATTCATGCGTGCACCTGCAATGTTCACACCGGCAAATAACCCGGGCACGAAATTGACAGACATTAACTATCTGTGCTCACGACAAATGATCGGAACAGGGCCGTTTAAAATGGCAGATGGTGGAATGTCTGCTGACAAATCAACCATTACCTTGACAAAGAACGACACATATTGGAGAAAAGACGCCAAGGGAGAGAAGCTTCCGTATCTGAATAAACTTGTGTTCACAACGACCAAAGATGCAGCCACTCGCGTAAATGCGCTCAAAGCAGGCACCACTGACCTTTCTTGGTTTACTGGTGCATCCGAGGCAAATGCGATTCTTAGAGCACAAAAGATTAAGACCCTTAAGACAACTCTTAGCGACGGTGACTTTTATCCACAGTTATGGTTTGTTGAGAACAAGGCTCCGTTCAACAAACTGAGTTGCCGTCAAGCGGTATCTGCCGCAATTGATAGGGCCACGTACACAATAACGCGCAGTTCTGGACTTCTGAAGCCAATGACATCAATCTTGGGTGCAAGTAATCTTGGTGCTACAACCGAAAACTTTGTTACGTATAACGCCAACAAAGCCAAGGAGTACCTCAAGACGTGTTTGACAGATCTTGGGCCTGGAACCACTCAACTCGAGTTCAGTGCTCCGTGGGATACTGCTCCAGATGCACAAAAGAACGGTACTGAATTGGCCGCTCAATTGGCTGCTGTTGGCATCAAGATGAACGTTTTGTCTGTAGAGACCGGAACGATCATTGTCAATGTTTTTGCGAGCACAGCGACAACTGGATACCAGGCGGTTTGGTTCAACGTGCTCGAAGGACCGGGCAACCAGTACAACTCGCTGTTCATGAGTTCAACGAGTAACGGCTACTACTGCAAAGGTATCGAGGCTCTTCTCAGAGAACCAGCGTGTGCCGCTGGCGCGAGCCCCGACCTCTACGGTTCCTTTGACATCTTGAATATCTCACGGCATACAGACAAGGACTTTGACACTTTGTGGTTTGCGGCTAAGGGCCTCTCCGGCGCTGCTCAGACTGCCAAGTACAAAGAAGCCATCGCTCGCTGGCAATCACAGGCTCACTCAACCTCCATCATGGGAGTTCAGTTTGCCGTCGTTTCCACGAGCAAGGTCAAGGGAGTCTGTGAACTAAAACTCACGAGCGGTGGAGCTGGTCGCTGTGCTAGCAACAGTGGCGTATCGCTTGCAGGGGTATATAAGACTAAATAACTGAAATCAAAAAAAGCACCTGCGTCGTGAGGCGCAGGTGCTTTTTTTGTTTAGTAATTCCACAGGCATTTTATGAAGCGCGCCATTTCAGGTACTCTTAGAAGACGATAATGAAAAAAGCTCAATCTCTATTAATTCGATTCAGCCAAGTAGCACTCGTTCTGCTTGGCGCGACTTTTCTTGTTTCGATATTGATACGTCAGTTACCCGGAGATGTCTCGCTACTCATAAACCCAGTGGCATCAGAGGCTGAACGTGCTTCGTTACGCCACGAGTTGGGCTTGGATCGAAACTATTTCTCGGCATATTGGATGTGGCTGAGCAGAATGTTTCAGGGGGATTTCGGTTTTTTCATATTTGGCGGAAAAGTACTGCCCGTTCTCAAGACCGCAATACCACCAACGTTGCAACTCATTTTCTATACGCAAATAGTCGCACTAACGGTTGCTGTCCCTCTTGGCGTCACCAGCGCCTATAAACAAGGCACGCGATTTGATCGATTTACGAGCACGACATTATTCTCGCTTTCTTCTATCCCCAACTTCGGAATCGGTCTTATTCTCTCGTTGATCATTGGAGTAAAGATCGGCATTCTTCCCCCCTCGGGATATAAGCCGATCTCCGAAGGTCTCATTGATCACTTTCGCCTCATGGTTCTTCCGGTTCTTACCTTGGCTATCGCTCCAATCTCTACCTATACGCGCTTACTTCGCGCTGAGATGATTGGGGCCCTACGCGAAGATTATGTGTTGCTGGCGCTGTCAAAGGGACTCTCCGACCGCCGCATTCTCCTACGCCATGTTCTGCGTCCGTCGTGCACAACTTTAATGACATCCGCTGCGCTCAGCATGGGGGGACTCATCGGCGGAGCGCTTGTCATTGAAATTATCTTCGTGATACCTGGCATGGGTACACAGCTTGCGAAAGCAATCGGAATGCGTGAGTTTCTGGCGATTCAGACTTATGTGGCGTTTATTGCCCTGTTCTACATTACTTTCAATTCAATAATAGATGTTTTGATTGGTGTCGTAGACCCACGAACGAGGAGCCGTCGTGCTTAAGAATTCAGTCGGTGGAAAGATCGCTGCGGCTTGGTTGGGGCTCGTCGTCTTCTGTGCAGTCTTTGGTCCATTATTGCCGATCGCCAAAGTCGGGCAGACCTTCAATGATGGGCTACATGTTAAACCATTCACCAACTGCTCATTCATGGGCCCATTGTCGCACGATTTAGCCCGCACTTCTTCCACCTCGGGGACAACAACAACAACAACACCGGCTATCGAGTTTGTAACGCCAAATGACATCGCGCCAGCCACTACAGCAATGCCTTCGACTGATACGACTGCATCTGAAGGTGCTGGTTCAGAAGATGTTTTTACAGAAAATACAGCTCCACCGATGGTAACAAGCGACACTATCGTTGATGCCGAACAACAAGAGCGGGATCGCGTGGCCTTACTCGCTTCGACCCAGACGAGTGAGCGATGCTTTTTCTTGGGGACAACCGGAGAAGGCACTGATGTCCTATCGGCAATCATCAATGGCACGCGTACTTCTCTGTCCATTTCGCTGATTTCAGTATTTTTAGGTGGTCTCATTGGATGTCTACTTGGGATCACCTCGGCATATCTACGAGGATGGTTTGATCGAATCATGCTTCTCGTGTTTAATATCATTCTGTCTATACCGACGCTGGTATTGGCTTTTGCGCTTATTGCTATTTTCGCCACGCCGTTGAACCCCAGTGACACTGTTGCCGACAGCAGTCGATTAAAGGTTCTCATTGCGTCATTGGTAATTGTCATAATCCCTCAGTTGGGTCGTATTGCACGAGCAGCCGCGCTGCAGTGGATTAATCGTGATTTCGTCACTGCCTCGCGGTCTATTGGAGCTAGTGACTTCTCTATTCTTACGAAGCGAATCATTCCAAACGTAGTGCCGTCTATTTTCGCAATTCTTTTTTTGGCGCTTGGAACAGTGATAGTCGTCGAGGGATCTCTTTCGCTTCTTGGAGTTGGACTCAATAACGGCAACAGTTGGGGCTCTCTGCTTGCTCGCAACTCTGGAGACCTCGTTGATTATCCGCACGTGATTTATGTTCCAGTAATTGTGATTGCGTTTACAATCATTTCAACGAACAAGTTAGGTGATTTGATTCGAGCATCCCTTGATAAACGCGAGGCAAAAATATGAGCGAAATACTGAAACTCTCAGATTTCAGTGTCTCGTTTGACACGCCGCGTGGAGATTTGCACGCCGTTCGAGGCGTCGACCTTTCGATTGCGAAAGGTGAAAGCATCGGAATCGTTGGGGAGTCTGGATCTGGCAAGACCGTTCTATCCCGAGCAACGATGGGGCTCATGCCTTCAACCGCTACATGCACAGGAACAGTCGAATTTAAGGGTGCTGTTATTTCAAATCTCAGTCGTGCTGAGGTGCGTAAAAACTGGGGCACCGGCATGGCGATGGTCTTCCAAGACCCGATGACATCACTGAACCCCGTGCGGCGGATCGGTTCACAGCTTATGGAAGCGCTCATTGTTCGACTCGGGATGAGCAAAGATCAGGCTCGTGCACGTTCAGTGGAACTTCTTGAACGAGTGAGAATCCCAGACCCATATGCAGCAATGAAGAAGTACCCAGGCGAACTTTCGGGCGGTATGCGTCAACGCATTGTGATTGCTATTGCTATTGCATGCACTCCCGAACTGTTATTTGCAGACGAACCAACAACGGCGCTAGACGTCACTGTTCAGGCTCAAGTTTTGGAGCTACTTGCTGAACTGCGCCAAGAATTCAACATGGCCATGATTCTTGTTACCCATGATCTGGGCGTTGTTGCTGGACAAACAGATCGCGTCATCGTCATGTACGCCGGTCAAATCGTGGAGGCGGCATCGACGACTGATTTATTCCGCAATATGAAAATGCCATACACAGAAGCACTCATGAAATCAATCCCTCGGATGGATCAATCAAGTGGCCAGCGATTGAGGGTCATCACCGGTCGCCTTCCTGACCCAACAACCCCAGAGCCAGGTTGTTCTTTTGCACCGCGTTGCGAATACGCGACCGACAAATGTCGTACAGAGAAGCCACCTTTGGTGACGACGCAAACTGGTCACCAATATCGATGCTTTTTCCCGATTGGAGGATCTCTCTAATGGCCGGCTCCGGAAAACTTCATCTTCGACTGGACAGTGATCCGCTCCTCATTGTGCAAGATCTTGTTGTTCAATACAAAGTCAATAGAAAAAGCTTTGTGAGTGCCGTGGCCGGAATTAGTTTCGACGTTTTGCGCGGAGAAACGCTCGCAATTGTTGGTGAGTCGGGATGCGGTAAGTCCACACTCGGTAAAGCAATCATGCAATTGCCGCGCCCCCAAGGTGGCACCGTTGTGCTTGATGGTGTCGACATAACTGCTTTAGACGGAAATGACCTTCGAGATGTTCGGCCCAAAGTACAGATGATCTTTCAAGATGCGATCTCATCGCTGGACCCTCGACTACAAGTCAAAAACATCATTGATGAGCCCTTGAAGGTTTGGAAAAAGGGCACTGCAGCAGAACGCTCTGTCAAAGTTGACAACCTCCTGAATTCTGTTGGACTTGATCCGGTTGTTGTGCGTGATCGTCGTGCCTATGAATTTTCCGGTGGTCAGTGCCAGCGGATCAGTATCGCTCGGGCTATCGCCCTTGATCCCGTGTTGCTTGTCTGCGACGAGCCCGTGTCGGCTCTCGATGTGAGTATCCAGGCACAGATTCTCAACCTTTTGCAGGACATGAAAGAAAAGCTTGGCCTCACTATTATTTTTATCTCTCATGACTTGGCGGTTGTCAAAGCCGTCAGTTCCCGTGTGCTGGTGATGTATCTAGGCAAGATTTGTGAGGTTGCTAGTCCAGATGACCTGTATGCGCGCGCCGCACATCCTTACTCCAGAGCTCTGATTGCAGCTGTTCCCATTCCAAACCCAGATGTCATTGTCAAGAGAATTTCCGTAGACGGCGAACCTCCATCTCCCGTTAATCCCCCTTCTGGCTGTCGGTTTCGGACCCGCTGCGCATCTGCCTCAGAACGATGCGCAGCCGAAGAGCCACAATTGCAAGAAGTCGGCCTGGGACACTTTGTGGCGTGTCATCACCCAGTGACGAACTAGGCCGCTGAGTCTCCTCGAACATCTCGCACAATATCTGCCACATCAGATGCCATCGATGCATCACTCGTCGCCGGCACAACGATGAACTCATCAATGCCCGCATCACGAAAAGATCTCAAAGCATCAGCCAGTGCATCTGGCGTGCACAGCGTCATTGAGTCAGATAGTTGAGTGGCAAACTCAGGCGAAAAAACTTCAAGATATTCATATGCAAAGGCACGCAATGTCTCAGAGGCGTTTTTGCCCAACGCAACAAAACTACCCGTGATATGTCGAGGCTTGACAGATCGCCCGGCTGATTGCCATGCCTCTGACGTTGAGCGCACTTGACGCTTAACTTCGCGAGCATCGCCTAGCAATGTAAATCCACTCACCCCTGTTGCCCACTGCGCCACTCGCGCTAATGACTTTGGACCCATTGCCGAGCCATAGAGCGGTGGGCCACCATCTTGCAGTGGCTGAGGTCCGATTGACTCACCATCAGCGGCGACACCACCTCCCCATAATCGCTGAATCTCGTGTACCGCATCATCAAGGCGTTGATGACGATGCGCAAAAGATGATCCAACCGCGGCGTAATCCTGCCAGCGGCCGCCCACGCCCACAGCCACATCTAGACGACCGCCGCTCATCACATCGATTGTGGCGAGTTGTTTAGCGATGAGTGCTGGTGCGTGCCAAGGCAACACAGCGACGTTCATCATCACGCGTACTCGCTCGGTGGCAACAGCAGCAGCCGCACACAAAGTGAGTCCCTCGAGGTTTCGAAATGTGATCCTCTCCCCTGCTGAAATGCTTGAAAACGGACCCTCGTCAGCCGCCGTGCACCACTGCAACACTGCTGCTCGATCAAGACCGCGTGCCATCTGGGGTATCGCGAGTCCTACATCCATATACACACTCTATTCAGTGCGCTCACATGGATACTGAGTTGACCTCTCTCGCCCCGTAATGTGGTGATAGCCCAGAGGGAACCACTATGCCCGGAAAGTTCTTACATCCGTTTGCTAAACCAGCACGCGAATCATTTATCACCATCGCTCGCGGTGAAGGCGCACTCCTCTGGGACGCAGACGGACACCAACTCATTGATGGCATGGCAAGTCTGTGGTACTGCGCTATTGGTCACGGACGTGCAGAGATGGCTCACGCCATATCGAGCCAAGTAACAACTCTCGAGTCGTACTCGGCATTCGACCCCTTTACGAACGCTCCTGCCGATCAACTTGCACAACGAATCGCTCTTCTTTCTCCACTCACGGACGCACGTGTGTTTTTGTGTTCAAGTGGTTCTGAATCTATTGACAGCGCCATGAAGATGGCTCGGCTAGCGCATGTTCAGGCCGGCCATCCTGAGCGAACCATCATCATTTCACGCACACGTGGTTATCACGGTACAAATTACGGCGGCACAAGTGCTCAGGGAATCGCCCCGAACAAAGTTGGATACGGAACTCTCCTTGATGATGTAATTCAAGTTGATGCCGACGACATTGAAGCGCTCGCGCTCTTGATGTCTGAGCACAATTCTCGGTTGGCTGCTGTTCTTGCTGAACCGATCCAAGGCGCTGGCGGTGTGTTTCCGCCAGAGCCTGGGTATTTGGCTTCGCTGCGCAGGTTATGCGACCAACACGGCGCGTACTTGATCTTTGATGAAGTCATCACAGCATTTGGACGCCTCGGAACATGGTTTGGCGCAACATACTTTGGCGTCGAACCCGACATGATTACTTTTGCAAAAGCAGTGACATCTGGATA
>CAMATY010000059.1 GCA_945861325.1 Ferrithrix thermotolerans DSM 19514 | reverse complement strand
TTGGAGATGTGCGCGTTCCGAAAAGGTTTGAAACTCTCGTGCGAGAGCGAGCAGTAGCAGAGCAAAAAATTCTGGCGGCTCTTGGTGGCGAAAAGTTAGAGATTGATGCGATTGTTGCGAGTTTCACCAAATTTGGTGAGCGCTTGTTGCCATATATTTGCGACACGGTGAATTTTCTGCATGATGCACTTGATAAATCGGGCGACCTTCTTCTTGAGGGGGCGCAAGCAACTTTCTTAGATATTGATCACGGAACTTATCCTTTCGTGACCTCTTCAAATCCAATTGCTGGTGGTGCGTGTGCTGGTTCGGGTCTTGGGCCTCGAGACATAACGCGGATTGTCGGTATCGCAAAGGCTTACACAACACGAGTCGGCAGTGGACCGTTTCCTTCAGAGTTGACTGGCGAGTTGGGCGACAAGGTTGTCGATATCGGCCACGAATTTGGAACCGTTACAGGTCGTCGTCGAAGACCAGGCTGGCTAGATCTTGTGATGTTGCGCCATGCAGTTCGTCTCAACTCGCTAACCGAAATCGCGCTCACGAAACTTGATGTCTTGGACACATTTGAAACAGTTCGAGTCTGTGTGGATTATGAGTTGAACGGTAAGTCACTTTCGGGATACCCAGATGATGCGCAATTGCTCGGCGAAATTACTGCCAAGTATGTAGATCTTCCGGGCTGGAAATCTGCGGTGCGTATGATTCGTAGTTATACAGATCTACCAAAGCAAGCAAGATCGTTAATTGAACTTGTTGAACAACATTGTGGTGTGCCAGTAACAATGATTGGCGTTGGCCCCGAGCGCAACGAATGCGTCGTTCGCAAATGATAGAGCGATACAGCCTGCCAGAAATGGCAGAAATTTTTTCAGATGTGTCAAAATTTCGACGCTATTTAGAAATTGAACTTTTATCTACTGAGGCACATTGCGAACTCGGTGTTGTCCCCCGTGCTGATGCGCAGGTTTGTCGTGAGCGAGCGCCAAAAGTTGACAATGAGTTTGTTTTGGCAGTTAGTGAGCGTGAACGAGTCACCGATCATGATGTCGCAGCGTTTGTGGATGTTGTTCAACAGCGAATTGGAATGCCGGCTGGTGCGTGGATTCATCATGGGTTAACAAGTTCAGATGTCGTTGACACGGCATGGTGTTGGATGTTGCGTGACGCCGCGACCTTGATAAATCGCGCACTTGTTGATTTTTGTGAAGCGGTAGTTGTGCTTGCGGAGAAACATCGCGACACAGTAATGATCGGCAGAACTCATGGCATGCATGCTGAGCCAACAACTTTTGGCGCCAAAGTTGCGCTGTGGGCGTTGCAGTTGCGTCGTGATCGTGATCGGTTAGATGCCGCAACGAAAAGAATTTCCGTATGCAAACTCTCAGGAGCGGTCGGTACATATTCAAATATTGATCCACAGGTTGAACTTAGTGTTGCCAAAGCACTCGGCTTGCAAGCAGTACCTGCAACTCAAGTAATTGCACGCGATCGACACGCCGAATATTTGTGGGCGTGTGCCAGCATCGCAACGACTATCGAGATGATCGCAATTGAATTACGACATTTACAACGAACAGAAGTTAATGAAGTTCGTGAAGGTTTCGCAGCAGGTCAAAAAGGCAGTTCGGCAATGCCGCACAAGCGCAATCCGATCTCAGCAGAAACCCTGACGGGCTTATCTCGCGTTTTACGGGCGAACCTTCAAGTCGGTTTGCAAGATGTTGCGCTTTGGCATGAGCGTGATATTTCTCATTCTTCGGCAGAGCGAATTGTTTTACCAGATTCGTCAATGCTGGCTTATTACATGTTGCGACGAGCCACAAAGTTAATTTCGAATCTTGAAGTTGATAGTGCGCAAATGTTAAAAAATCTTCACTCAAAATATGGTGTTGTGTTTTCGCAATCTGTATTGCTTGCTCTCGTGTCTTCGGGTATGTCGCGTGACGACGCATATCGACTTGTTCAAGAACTTGCAGGGCGCGCAGTGGGTGAATCAACTCAGTTTCGCGAACTGTTAGCTGCTGACAAGCGGATCGGCTTAACACCAAAACAACTAGATGAGATATTTGATCTCAAGAAATCTGTCAAACATACAAATCGCGTCTTCGAAGCCCTTGCTTCGAAACAGTTGTAGTTGATTTAAATCTAGAAATGTCCAAACTTCCGCCGCTTGATTTAGCCAGAGAAGCATTGCGCGAACATATTCTTCTCCATTCACTGAAGACAGGCTCGTTCACTCTTAAATCAGGAAAATCGAGCAACTGGTTTCTTGATTCGAAACAAACAGCGTGTCGCAGTGATGGAATCTTGCTCGTCAGTGATGTTGCATTAGCAATGTTGCCACCAGATATTGATGCGATTGGTGGCTTAACTATGGGCGCTGACCCAGTCGCATTTGGTATCGCCGCTGTTGCGGCAACTCGCGGTCGGATGTTGCGCAGTTTCAGCGTGCGTAAAGAGAGCAAAGATCACGGGATTACTGGTCGCATTGCAGGCGCACTGCAGCCTGGCGATCGTGTGGCGATTGTTGAAGACACCGTTACGCGTGGCACTTCGCTATTCGAAGCGGTTGAAGTTGTTAGAGCTTTCGGTGCAACACCGGTGTTTATAACAGTGATTGTTGATCGGGGCGGTACTTGTGCGGCAATGGCAACCGAAGCAAAAATTACATATCAACCAATGCTCAGCGCTCCCGATCTTGGCTACGCTTTTGGATCATGAGCACACGTTCAGTTTTAACTAAGTCGTTATTCGCAATTTGCCTGTTGCTTGGCACAGTCGGTTGTTCAAGTTCAACGTCTGATTCTGGCGACGAAACTGAATCAGAAGCAACATCAGAAGCAACATCAGACGAGACATCAGCGACCGACGAAGTTGTCGAGATTTCAGTAATCATCGGTCAAACTTCGGGTTCGGCAGTGGCGTATCAAGCAACGCTTGGCTCAACGGTGCGACTCAAAATTCTTAACCCAGACGCTGACGACGAGTTTCACCTGCACGGCTACGATCTCGAAAGCGGAGTTACCCCCGCCGGCCAAGAAGCGATCGTCGAATTTACTGCCGACAAACTTGGCACCTTTGATCTTGAGAGCCACGTCACCGGCGAATGGATTCTCACACTCGTCGTCGAAGAATAATCGTCACACGCCAGCCATGATTTCTCGGCGCTCCACGCACGATTAAATAATTATCTAGTTTTCTAATTGTGGTCGGGACCGGCGTCGATCCGGTGACCCTGCGCTTTTCAGGCGCATGCTCTGCCTACTGAGCTACCCGACCGCGACGAGTGTAAACACCCGCCGTGGCGGTCCCGACGGGACTTGAACCCGCGACCTCCGCCTTGACAGGGCGGCGTGAACTCCAACTTCACCACGGGACCAGATTCTGCTATTGCTGAAACTGACCTTTTGCACCCCCAACGGGATTCGAACCCGTGCCGCCACCTTGAAAGGGTGGTGTCCTAGGCCACTAGACGATGGGGGCAGGGACCTACTATCCGTTGAGAACCCTTGAAATCTATCACCGCAAACTTAAGAAAACCTAAGAACCCGTGAAAAGAATTTCGAAAAGAGTTATAGCCCTTCACTTTGTGCGCTAACTGTCCATTCAAGTAGCCACCCGAGATAGTCATAAAGTTCGCTCTGAATCAACTTTTCTTCGTCTGATTCGGTCTCGGGTGATTTTGATTGCCGTGATTCGATGTTCAGGTCGCCGTAATCAGACTCAGCAATATCTAAAGTCGTGCCGATCACGAGTCGCAACGAATTAATACTTTTGGCAAATGCATCAATTTCTGACTCAGTCAGTTCATCGTTTCGAGAAATCACTGTCAATGCAGTTTCAATTGATGCAAGTCGCGATGCCAGCAATTCGTCGCGCATCAAGCGTTGATATTCAGCATCTTTTTTTACGTCGTTGTGATATGCCGTCGGAAATAATCGTCGAAGTGAAGCATCATCGGTTGTCGTCAATAATGAGTCGCGCAGTTGAGAAATCAATTGTGTCAAGACTTCGCAATGGTCTTTCGGCAACACCAACTTATAGTTACCAGTTTTCGTGCGAGTTACCGGACCTTTATTTAGTTTCACAATGTCTCGTGCTCCATCGTCGCCCATAAGCCATGTTCGTGTAACCGATAAACATCGAACTCGGCTCGCTCGCGCGAACCGTTCGAGACAACTGCCCGACCTTTATGGTGAACATCCAACATCAGTTCTGTTGCTTTTTCGAGACTGTAACCAAAAAGTTTTTGAAACACGAAAGTCACATATGACATCAAATTGATTGGGTCATTCCAGACAATGACGATCCATGGTTTGTCTGACCTCGTCGCATCGTCAACGTCTGGGTCTAAAACCTCAGCAGGCTGAACATTGGCCACAGCCAGATACTTCATCTCTCTATTGTGGCTGAGCCGTGTCTTGTTGATGGCTAATTTGCTTGGTGATTTTAGTTGGGCTTTGGTGTTCAAGCATCGTACGCTTGGCGCGTGCCTCTCAACGTTCGCCCCGTAGTTCCTTCGCGGTTGTTCTCGCACCAATCAAAGCGTTCTCCAAAATCAGTTGTCGGTGGATACATCGCTTTGACGAAACCACGAATTATTGAACTGCTTCTGGTCACAACGGTGCCAACAATGGTGTTGGCTGCCGGCAAGTGGCCCGCCTGGTCACTTATTGCAATTACATTGCTCGGCGGTTCGCTTGCTGCTGGTGGAGCGAATGCAATGAATATGTATATCGATCGGGACATCGACAAATTAATGAAACGCACACAGACTCGTCCGCTCGTCACTGGATTAATTGCGCCGAAGAATGCACTTGTGTTTGCGATGATTTTGGAAGTGATCGCATTTGCGATTTTGTGGGCTGGTGCAAATCTTTTGTCTGCGTGTCTGGCATTAAGTGCCACAGCGTTTTATGTTTTTATTTACTCACTGTGGTTGAAACGGACGAGCAAACAAAACATCGTCATCGGCGGGGCAGCAGGTGCAGTGCCAACTCTTGTTGGTTGGGCCGCGGTGTCTAACTCTGTCGGCTGGCCAGCAGTTTGGTTATTCATAATTATTTTTCTGTGGACTCCACCACATTTTTGGGCTCTGGCTATTCGGCATGCAGATGAATACCGAGCAGCAGATGTGCCAATGTTGCCGGCAGTCGTTTCAATTGAGCGCACCGTTCGGACGATGGTTTGGTACACGATTATTCTTGCGATTTCAACTTTGGTGTTAATGCCAGTTGCCAATCTCGGTTGGATTTATGGAGTGTCGGCAATTGTCTTGGGTTTTGGCTTTTCAATAGGCACAGCGATGCTTGGTCGCAAACCAACCGAGGCTTGGTCAATGCGGGTCTTCTCGTTCTCGATTACTTATGTGACTGTTCTTTTTGGCGCACTTATGGTTGATGTACTCGTTTAAAAATTGTCTAAAAACTTGTCCATAAACCCATCGAAAATGCAATCTATTCGTGAACTTCGTGCAATAAAGAAGTTTCCAAGCCAAAGCGCTTAACTGTTAGCGTTATCTGAGTTATGACAGCCATTGAAACGAATTCAACGACGATCGCATCGACTTTGAGCAACGATTCTGGCTTGAGCATTTTTAGCGCAATTTCCGAATGGTTAACGACGACCAGTCATCAACAAATTGGTCGATTGATGGTTTCTATTTCTTTGCTTTGGACATTAGCCGTTGTGGCTGTTGGTCTACTTCTTGGTGTTGAAAGAATTAGTTCATCTAGCGATCTGATTGATGCCACAAGTGCGCCACAGTTGTTTTCTATTTTTCGTGTGGGACTGATCTTCGGATCAATGGCACCCATGGCTTTAGGGATCTCAATGGCGATTGTGCCGATGCAAGTTGGTAGTCAAGTTATCGCGTTCGCGCGTGGCGCCTTGTTTGGTACTTACCTGTGGTGTTTTGGGATGATCATTGTTGCTGTGTCTTACATCGGCAATGGCGGACCTGGTGGCGGCGACCGACAAATGGTTGACTTATTTTTGATCGGAATGGGTGTTGTAATTGCCGGACTATTAATCGTAAGCGCAAGCATCGCGACTACAGCATTGACATCTCGTCGCCCAGGATTGACTCTTGTTGATGCACCAATTTATGTTTGGTCATCACTCGTGACGAGCGTTTCACTAATTCTCACACTTCCAGTTATGGCTGGTGCATTAATTTATGTAGCGGTAGATCACACTTATGAGAGAGCGACATTTGGCGCAACCGATGGAGTTAATGCTTGGATCGGCTGGGCTCTCACTTCTCCACAAATATTTTTATTTTCGATTCCAACGCTTGGGGTTTTGGCACAAATAGTTGCAACCATGACTCGAGGTAAACAACCACTGCGTGGCGGCTTATTAATTGGTGTCGGATTGACTAGCACCGCCTTAATCGGAGCAGTGACACAGTCCTTTTATTCAATCCAACTTGATTCTGAACTTGCAGATTTTGCAAAAAGTCTGTTGCCATTTTTAATGTTCAACGCACTACCGATTCTTGGTGTGCTGATTGTTATTGCGCTTTGTTTATTGGCGATGAAAAATGAAAAAGCAAAACCCAGTTCACCATTTGTTCTTGCCTTTTTTGGTGTTGGCATGGTTTTCACTGGCATGATCGGCAATGTTTTACTTCGGATCACTGATTTGAAATTATCGAACACAGTGTTTGACGAAGCTGTGCTCGTATATGTCGGTTATGGGATTGTTCTTAGTTCGCTGGGTGCGATTGCACATTTTGGTCCAAGAATTTGGGGACGAAAAATGCCAACCATGCCGGTCATTGGTCTTGGTTTGATCGGTGTTCTGGGTGTTGTATTAGCTGCATTGCCGTATTACATCGCCGGCTTTACTGATCAACCAGCATCCCGCATCACTGGCGAGTTGGGAAATAACAGTCAAATCTGGAACTCAATCGCGGCAATTGGCCAAGCGATTTTTCTAGCGTTCTTGGTTGCGTTTATTGGTCTTGTATTTAAATCAGCACGATCTGGAGAGATAGCTGATGAAGAAATTTTTGAAACAGTATCGGCAAACTCATGAGCACCAACTTATGAGCACTAGCGCAACAGCACTTAACGCCGGACCAAAAATTGCGATGCGTCGTCAGGCTTTAGTTTTGAGCGGCTTGCTTTCGGCGGCCAGTGCGATGTTGATCGGCTCAATGCTCGCTATCTGGTTGCAGTTCAGGGCTAATGCACCGCTAAGAGAATCTGCGGACGGCACCAAGATGTTGCGCGATTGGTTGCCAGAAAACATCAAGATCCCAGAAGTTGCGACTAACACAATGATGTTGACGATCGTGATTACCTGCATCATGGTTCAGTGGGCTGTTTATGCTTCGCGTCGAGCCGACTCAAAGCACACAACTCTTGCACTTGGCGTTGCGTTACTGACACAGATCGCAATGATTAACGCACAAATCGCTGTTTATCTGCAGATGGATATTGGTGTTCGCGACAGCAGTTACACAACGATGTTTTATGCGATAACGGCAACAATGACTCTTTTAATAGTTATTGGTTTGGGATTTACTTTGGTGGCAATGTTTAGATCAATTGCTGGTCGTCTTAGCGATCATGATCTGTTTGTCGCACATGCTGTTTATTGGTATTCGCTGACTGTAATTTTTGCGGCGATGTGGTTCGTTGTGTACGTACAAAAGTAGGGATGATGTTTTCGACTGGCTTTAAATACTTTATTGGAGTGACTGTACTTTCAGTCGTTGCTTTGATCATGTCGTTATTTGTTTTAGATCAGGTTGCTCTCGCAGGTGTTGCGATCAGCATGTTGATTGTTGTGACTGCGCTTTTGGCCGGCATCGCTGTTGTTACTCGGGACGGGCAAACAAAAACTTCTACGCCTGAATTATCAAAAGACCTAACTACGAAAAGTATCTGGCCACTTGTGACGAGCATCGGAGTGGTGCTGCTGGCACTTGGACTTGTTATTTCATCGCTGGTTTTTTTCAGCGGCGTGATCGTCCTACTTGCAGCGCTTGCTGAGTGGATGGTCAAATCTTGGAGTGAGCGATCATCAAAGGACGCAAGTTACAACTCATCTGCCCGCAAGCGATTATTGAACCCAATTGAGTTTCCAGTTCTTGCTGCGCTTGGACTTGGCGTCGTTATCTACTCATTTTCACGAATCATGCTCACGGTTAACAAATCAATCGGCGCATCACTATTCATTGTTTTCGGTTTGATCGTATTAATAGCTGGAATTTTATTTGCAGTCAAGCCAAATATGAAGCGCTCATTGGTAGTAGCAATTTGTGTGCTTGGCGCAGTTGGAATCTTCGTAGCCGGAATTATCAGTGCATCGACTGGACTGCGCGAAGAACTTGTCATTGCTAAAAGTGAATCACATGAGCGTCCGGAATGTGGCGCAGAACGCTCAGATCACTTTGACAAACTTGCCGAGGGCAACTTGTCATTGCGCAGTTCAGTAGATGCAACTATTGAACTAGTTGACGGCAAATTGACAGCACGAGTTGTCGGGTTTAATAAACCGCAGAATTCTGTGACAATTCGACGATCAACAGCAACCAATTTTATTTTTCACAATTTGGATGCCAAGGAATATCGGCTAGTCGCCGATCTTGGTAATCGTGCAGTCGCTGAGCCCGAGGGAAAAACCGAAAAGAA
>CAMATY010000058.1 GCA_945861325.1 Ferrithrix thermotolerans DSM 19514 | reverse complement strand
GGTGGCGCAGACAACCTGATGAAGCGTGCGCTTGAACTTGCCGAGACTCGCGACAGCGCCGATCTTCGCTTGGCATGTCATCTCGCCGACTTCGCAGGATGGGCAGCGCCGGAAGATGTGGCGATTCACACCAATCGCGCGACCATCTACGAACAACGACGAAAAAGTGAACTCTCATTGATGAGCAAAGGAATCTTTAAAGCGGCTGCCCGCGAATCTAAAGCAATCGCCGAAAAGAAATAATTTTGTGGGCGCGACGGGGCTCGAACCCGGGACCTCTACCATGTCGAGGTAGCGCTCTACCAACTGAGCTACGCGCCCTTACTGAACTGCCAGCATAGCGTGCGAGTTTGTCGGTCAAAAGGTTGAGGTGCGACAATAGATGTCGTAGCACAATCAGAATTATGGAGGATCGCATGTCGAAGTTAACACTCAAAGATCTTTTTGAAGCAAAAGGCAAGCGACATTTAACTCAAGTTTTCGTTCGCACTCCAAACGAAGCAGCCGCCTGCGAAGAAGCCGGCATTGACATGCTCGTCGCCGCAGAACTTCATGACGGCCAGTCAAGTGATTATGTCGGCATCCGCAAAGCCGCACCAAATACTTTCCTTACGATCGGCTTAGCCGTCAATACTTATGCCAATCATGCAGATGTAATGCGCAATGCATATCGTTTGATGGGCGTCGGCGCCGACACGCTTTACTGCGGATACGGCATACCAACTATCAAGGCACTCGCCGACGAATATGTGCCCGTAGTTGGTCACGTTGGGTTAGTGCCGTATCGAAATTCTTGGCACGGCGGAATGAAGGCTGTCGGCAAAACGGCGGCCGAAGCGATTCGTGTATGGGAACTTACAAAACAATACGAAGATGCTGGCGCAGTCGGTGTTGAAATGGAAGTCGTACCAGCGCAAGTTGCAACCGAAATTTCAAAATGTACAAAAATGCTGATCATCGGCATGGGTGCAGGCGTCAACTGTGATGTGCAATATTTATTTGCGACCGATATTCTTGGCGACAACGAAGGCCATGTGCCGCGCCACTCAAAGGTGTACCGTGACTTTAAATCCGAATACCACCGATTGCATCGCGAATCAGTGGCTGCATTCGAAGAGTTTCGCAGTGATGTTCTGACGGGCGCATACCCTGCACCACAGAATGATGTTTCAATTGATAAGCGCGAATTGAGCAACTTTCTTAAGGCAATTAAATTAAGTCGATAAGTCGCAAAGCGACTTCATTGGCGAGCAGTCGACCAGCGCGGGTCAAAACAATGCGATCTTCGCGCTGTTCAAGTAACTCACTCATCTCTTCGCGGTCTGCGTCACTAAACGAATTAATTGGCACACCCTCGCGAGTGCGTACTAGAAGTTGTAACGCTTCGCGTTTGCGAGTTTGTGCATCAAGGGTTTCACTAGAAGATTCAGGTGACTCACCAGACATAACTAGTTCGATATATCGCTCAGGGGTGCGAACATTCCACCAGCGTCGGCCATCTTGGTGCGCATGAGCCGCACTTCCGAATCCTTCGTAGTTGCCTTGCTGCCAATACAAAGAATTGTGTTCACATTCGTGGCCAGGTTTTGTCCAATTAGAAATCTCATAATTCGTTAAACCATTCGCCGCAAAAACTTCATCAACAATGATGTATTTATCGGCTTGGTCGTCGTCATCTGGATGACGCGTAGGTTGCGTTGCCAAAGCTGTATTGGGTTCAACTGTCAATCCATACGCCGATACATGCGGAGGATCAAGTGCGACAACATCACTCACAGTTCGCAACCAATCATCAACTGTCTCGCCTGCAGCGCCATAAATTATGTCGAGATTAAAAGTCTTAAACCCTGCCTCGCGCACATGCGACACGGCTCGTTGAACATTTTCGGGATTATGTGTTCTGCCGAGAGATTTAAGAACATGATCAACAGTTGATTGCACACCGATGCTGACACGATTCACGCCACTCACACGAAATGTCTGCATCATCTGTAGAGTTATGTCATCGGGGTTGCACTCGACAGTGACTTCGGCACCAATCGCTAGCGGTATTTCTTCAAGCACACTCATCAATTCGTCTGCGGGCACCAAAGTCGGTGTGCCTCCACCGATAAAAACTGAAGATGCCCTGGGCATGCCATTAGCAACGCTGCGACGAATGTGTTTGCGCATCGCCGCGAGATAGTCGCTCGTTAGTTGGTGCCGATCGGTAAATGTTGCGAACGCGCAGTAGTCACATTTCTTTGCACAAAAGGGAATGTGTATATACACACCAAACCCGGGGTGCACTGATTTCAACTTTGCGTAGTTGGTGGCACGAACAATAAGTCAAGTTCTGCAAGTCTTGGCCCGACTTGATCAATTGGAATATCTAGCATTACAGCAATCGCACGCGTGTCATGCGCGCGAACAGTAATCACCTTGCCATTAAAGTCTTGACGCTGCACCTGAATCATCCGCAAAAAACGCTCTAGCATCTTAAACTCGAGTCCCGCCCGCATTGAAAGTTTTGCGACATCGATTCGTAATTTCGTTGGCGCCGATGCCCCAGGTTGATTGTCTTCAACTCGCATTGGGTCGCGTGGCAACAACTGATCTATCGTCACCCCATAAAATTTTGCCAACTTTTCAAGTCGCGGTACAGAAATCGCTCGCTCGCCACGCTCATATGCGCCGAGTACAGACGCCTTGAACTGCTCGTGCGACTGCAATTCAACTTCGTTTAGCGACAAACTTTTTTGTTGACGAATTGCACGCAACCGTTCTCCCACCATCCTTGAAAATGGTGATTGCTCGTTTAGTTCGTCGTCAGTTGGGCTCATGGTTAGTTTCGTTTTCGTCGGTAATCCGACATTAGAACAGCAGCGCTAATAGCTGCGGTTTCAGCACGCAAAACCGTATCGCCAAGCGAAACTAGACCTGCGCCGACGCCAGATTCTTGTTCTGTGAAACCCCCTTCTGGGCCGATCGCAATGGTGCGATGGGTGGCATCAAGTGGCGCTCCATTTGGATCGGCAATATATATTTCTGGAATTGCAAACAACTCAGTGACATCACAAACATTAGGTAACCAAGTTCGACGAGACTGCATTGCGGCTTCTCTGGCGACCCGACGAAGTCGCGAAATATTTTTGCCTGCGCGATCTTTATCCCAGCGCACCACGCTGCGCGAGGTTGCCGCTAATAAAATAATTTCATCAATTCCAATTTCGGTAAGTTTTTGCACGGTCCACTCCGGGCGATCTCCCTTGACCAGCGAAAATGCGACTGTGAGTTTTGATATTGGTGGTGCTTGCACAAATGTTTCGCTTGTCACTTCAAGCACTGCATTCGCGCCAACTGTGCAGGAGCACCAGTTTCCTTTGCCATCACTTACTGTGACTAGATCACTCGGCTTAACTCGTAGAACTCGCAACAAATGATGTGCGTCTAGTTCGTCTATTACTGGCGTCTCAATCGCGTCAACAAACACATGCGCTGTTGAATCGCGGAGCGTTGAGATCACGAAAATGCAGACTTAATTTTCGATTTCACTCGACTTTCTTGTGAGGCGACAGATTCATTGCGCAATTTCGCAAGTTCTTCTAACAGTTCTCGCTCGCGCGCACTTAACTTCTTTGGTACGACTACCGAGATCTGAACCCGCAGATCGCCCCGATTTTTGCTCCGACTACGTCCACCTTGATTCAAAAATGGAACGCCCCTGCCTTTTAGAACAAATTCATTGCCGTGCTGAACACCAGCAGGAACAATCAGGACTTCATCACCGTCTAATGTCGCCAACACAAATTCTGCACCGAGTGCCGCCTGCGCAATGGAGACTTTCACTTCGGTCAGCAGATCCTCTTCTTCACGGCGGTACATTTCGTGAGCGCCAACTTCAATATGCACGTATAGATCGCCTGCTTCACCGCCGCGCGGTCCAACACCACCACGACCACTGACTCGCATTGTTTGACCAGTTGCGATACCAGCAGGAATTTCTATTTTGTGTGTCTGCTCGCGAGTTACACGACCCTCGCCGCGACAAGCTGTGCATGGCGACTCAATATTTTGTCCAGTTCCACGACACCTGCTGCACGGACTTGCCGTAACCATCTGCCCGAGAATACTTTGACGCGTGCGACGAATTTGTCCGCTTCCACCGCAATCTGAGCAATTCAAAATTTCGGTTCCAGAATTAGCGCCTGAACCACCACAATCATCACATTTAACTGCAGTGCGAACCGAGACAGACGATGTACAACCGAACACAGCCTCGGCGAATTCAATCTCAAGTCGAGTTTCAAGATCTGGTCCGCGTTGCGGGCCTGTCTGTTGACGACCCCCACCACCACCAAATGGCGAATCGCCCCCGAAGAAAGCGTCAAAGATCGAACCAAAACCAGCGCCACCACCAAACGGCGAACCACCTGCACCATTAGATCCGCGACCGCCACCAGAAATTCCTGCTTCACCAAACTGGTCGTATCGTGCTCGAGTTTCTTGATCAGATAAAACTTCGTACGCCCGACTTACTTCTTTAAATTTTTCCTCAGCTTGGGGATTATTTGGATTCGCATCTGGATGCAACTCGCGCGCCAACTTACGATAAGCGCGTTTCAACTCTTCTTGATTTGCAGATGGCGAGACGCCCAACAACTTATAAAAATCTGAAGCCATCGTGATTTAATTCTCTGTTAATCGACGACCGAGACGATCACTAACGAGTTCAACAGTTGCAAGTGCTTGCGGATAATTCATGCGTGTCGGCCCAAGCACGCCGACAGTGCCAACTGATTCGCCATCGGCCATCACGGGTGCCAGCACGACAGAGCAAGCCGAGAGTGGTTCAACGCCGTGTTCGGCACCAATTGCAACTGATAATCCACGATTCAACATGTCGCGCACCAAAGTGACAACAACATATTGCTGTTCAAGAGTATGCAAAACATTACGCACAATTTCTACAGCATCAAAGGCCTCGGCCATTTGAGCAGCACCGCCAACAAAAAATGTCTCATCATTTCTTGTCCGATCAAGTGCTTCAAGCACTCGATGCGACAACTCAGTCGCCGCATCGGAAGTTTTGCGATTGACGAGCCGGTGCTTTGGAACATCGCGTAGTGGTGTATTCATCATCAAGTTTTGTAATTTAGAAGTTGCAAGTGAAATTTCTTCATCTGAAATATCTAAACCAACTTCGATCTGCTCATTCTCAACGGCGCCATTTGATAACACCACGACAACGGTGATGTGGTGGCTTGAGAGACGAACGAGTTGCAACGACTTAACAGTGGCGATTTCGACAGTTGGTCCAATTACGACAGAGGCATAATTAGTTAGTTGAGTCAGCAACATTGATGTGCGTTGCAGGGTTTCTTCGAGACGAAAATGCGCACTTTCGAAAAAACTTCCGACTTTGGCTTGCTCAAGAGAACCCAATGTCCCGTTTGGCACGAGATTGTCCACAAAAAATCGATATCCCTTATCAGTCGGAATCCGCCCCGCCGATGTATGCGGATGAGTTAGAAAACCTTCGCGTTCAAGTGCCGCCATGTCGTTTCGAACAGTGGCCGACGAGACAGCAAATTCGTAAGATTTCGCGATATGCGACGAACCCACCGGTGACGCGGTGGCGATGTATTCCTCAACGATTGCTCGGAGGATGGCAGTTTTACGATCATCAAGCATTTGTTACCTTTTAGACTACCGAGCGATTGATTTCTCCGCTTAACTTATAACGATTCAAAGCCTCATCGCGTTCTTTCGAATGGTCAACAATCGGCGCTAGATAGTTATTGAAAAGCCCGCTATCGGCGAGCCATGGAGAGTGCACAAATTTTTTCGGGACATCGCGTAATTCGGGAATCCACTCTCGAACGAAATTGCCATCTGGATCAAATCTTTCACCCTGCAGAACAGGATTAAAAACACGAAAATATGGTGCCGCATCGGTACCGGTACCTGCTGTCCACTGCCACCCATGATTATTTGATGCAATGTCGCCATCTACCAAATGTTTCATAAAGAACTTTGCGCCCCATTGCCACGGCAGATGCAGATCTTTCACCAAAAAACTCGCCGCGATCATCCGCACACGATTATGCATCCAGCCCGTCGCCAGCATCTGACGCATTCCGGCATCAACAATTGGATAACCAGTCGCGCCATCGCACCATTGCGCGAATAGTTTTTTTGCACCTGCGCCGGTGTCGACTTTTAGTGAATCCATTTTCGGTTGAAGGTTTTTCCATGTCGTGTGAGGGTGATGAAATAAAACATCACCATAAAATTCTCGCCAACAAAGTTCGCTTCGATAATGATCGTGATCTGCGTTCGGCTCAAGTTCGGCAAGTAACTGTCGTGGATGAATTGTTCCAAAGCGCAAATAAACAGACATCTTGCTGCAGCCATCACGACCAGGATTGTTGCGCTCATTTTTGTATTTACTCAAGCCAGTTTTTGCGAAATATTCCCAGCGCTTCCATGCTGCTTTAGAACCGACATCAGCAATTAGTGCACCCATCTTCGGATCGTCGGGAATTTCATCGGTCGCAACCTCTGGGGCACCGTGCCAAGTAACGCGCGCCTTGCCCGTCGGCGCTGGCCACCCGTGCGCCAGCCAAATTTTCGAGAAAGGTGTGAACACTGCATACGGCGTGCCGTCAGTTTTGCGCACAGTACCTGGGTCAACTGCGTACGGAGAACCAACATGATTTAAATTTGCGCCAATCTTTGCCAGCGCAGCCGCAACTGCGAAGTCACGCTTTTGCCCGTATGGTGCAAAGTCTTTGGCGGCAAAAATCTCTGTCGCATTTACCTCTTTGGCAACTTGAGCGACCACAGCAATCGGGTTGCCGACTCGTACAACAAGTGCCCCGCCCATCTGACTATTTAAATCGCGCAAAGATCTAAATAGAAACGACAATCGTGGTGCGCCCGATCGCTCTAAGAACATCGGATCTAAAACAAATAACGGCACAACTTTGCCAGGTTTGTTGACGTTACTTGCGGCAACTAACGCAGGGTTGTCTTCAAGTCGCAAATCGCGACGAAACCACATCACTGAATTCGTCATTTAATTTTCAAACCTCTCTAGCGCCATAATATCGCCGCCACCACTGCGCTAATTATTGTGATCACGCCACCGTATGCCAACGACCACTCTGGCGAAACATTGTCAGCGATCAAACCCGTTATTGGGCCACCAATCGGAGTGCTGCCCAAAAACGCAACCGCTGTTAGCGCCAGCAATCGACCGCGCATATCTGGCGGAGATTCTTGTTGACTAATTGCATTTCCTGACGCAATCATCGCCGCCCCACCTAGACCAAGTGGAATACTCCAGAAAAACGCAAAGATCAAACTTGGCGCAAATGCCAAACCGATTCCTGATGCGCCGAGTAGCGCAATGTTGCCAACGAACCATCGCATCGTCACAACTTTATGTCGAGCAGTGAGCAGTGCGCCAGCGAGATTGCCAATGCCGGTTGTCGCCATTATCCAACCGAATGCTCGAGCGTCTCCCCACCGAACATCTGCGAGTTTTGGCAAGGCAACTCCGTAGTTAAACGCAAAAGTGCTGACAATCAGATAAACAGAAAACATTGTGGCCAGACGGCGATTGCCTGCAACGTATTTAAAAACATCACGAACAGGCGAACCGCCGGCTGGTCGTTGCATCGGTGGATACATTTCGCTTTTACGCAAACCAGTTATTCCATAAATCATCGCCGCATACGAAATGCCGTTGAGAATAAACAACCATCCAGTGCCCAGCGGGCCGACGAGCGCAGTTGCGATCGCCGCGCCAAAAATTCTTGAGCCTGTCATAACTGCAGTGTTTAGTGACATCGCATTCGGCAAGTCTTCTATCGGTACTAGTTCAGTGACTAGTCCGCGGCGGGCCGGGTTGTCGAATGCACCAATCACACCGAGCATCAGCGACAATGCGTAAACAATTGAAACATTAATTGACCCAGTTAAATCAAGAACCCCAATCAAAAATGCCTGCACCGCTAGCGCTGCTTGGGTAATCAATGCAATTCTGCGCCGATTATGTCGGTCAGCTAATGCCCCGCACCATGTTCCAAAAAACAACATTGGCAAAAACTGAAATGCAACGTTGTAACCGAGATCAGCTGCATTGCCTGTGAGTCGATAAAGCAACAGCGATGATGCAGTCAACTGCAACCAACTACCGATATTTGACACCAAAAGACTTAAGAAAAAAAGCTTTGCATTAAAATACTTCAGTGACCGAAAAATACCACTGCTATTTTCAGACATATATTGCTTGTCGATATTTCAATCGTCAAGCTTCAAGGCCGAAATAAATACATCTCCAGGTATCTCGACTCGGCCGATTGACTTCATCTTCTTTTTACCTTCTTTTTGTTTCTCTAACAGTTTTCGCTTGCGCGAAATGTCGCCACCATAACATTTAGCCAAAACATCTTTACGCTTTGCCTTTACTGTTTCGCGGGCGATGAACTTTCCACCGATTGCTGCTTGAATCGGCACATCAAACATTTGTCGCGGAATAAGCTCTTTCAACTTTTCGCACATCCGTTTACCATAGTCATATGCCTTATCACGATGCACGATTGTGCTGAAAGCATCGGCAGCAATTGCATTTAGAAAAAGATCGACTTTTACTAGATCTGACTCGCGGTAGCCGTCAAGTTCGTAGTCGAGACTTGCATATCCTTGAGAGCGACTTTTCATTTGATCAAAGAAATCAACGACGACCTCGGCAAGTGGAATCAAGTAGTGCAACTCAACTCTTTCTGGAGA
>CAMATY010000057.1 GCA_945861325.1 Ferrithrix thermotolerans DSM 19514 | reverse complement strand
ACTTGATGATCTTATTTGTTGTCACATCACCCGTTCCCTCTAAAATCGCCGTCACATTGCCTGCCAAGGTCGCGGTTTGTACTCCGCGATTCCAGATCACGAATTCGAAAGATGATCCAAAAACTTCACCGCTATAAGCCAACGCAATATTGGCGCCCGTGTCCATAGTCAAGGCTCTTGCCGCACCCATCGTGATGATATTAAAGAGCGTGTTATTGACTAACTGGGTAGCAGTCAAAGTCGCGGCTGCATCTGCCAATGTAACAACCGCGAGTTTACCAACTGTGCCCGTCGCACCCGTCGCACCCGTCGCACCAGTCGCATCCGTATTACCCATGACCACTGACGTCGCACCCGTCGCACCTTTAGCGCCTACTCCGTCTTGACTCCAAACAATTGCATAATCCGATGGCTTGCAAACTTTCGAGACCCTCAAAATACCTGTGCGTTTATTAGCACCGCCAGATATATCAATCGCCGAAACTGAAGCCACGCCGACTAGTGATGTCCCCCAGAATAATCGCGACCGACAACAAACACCTCAAACTCGTAGAACGCTTCTTCATAGACAATAACCCCTTCTACCTTTACCCTATTTGGACACAATTCCAAACAGGCAAGCAAAAAATACAACGTTAGTAATGAGATTTAGGGGATTCATATCTCGCGACTCGCACTAACGATCGTGATAATTTCAATGATGAACTGAGCCATCTGGCATTGTTGCCCCAGCTAACTGTGCTCTATCAAATTTTGCTTTTTTAATTAATGCACCAGTAAGGTTCGCACCGCTCAGATTTGTATAGCTCAGATTTGATCTGGTTAAGTTTGCGTTGCACAGATTAGCCCCCGAAAGATCAGCATCGGAAAGATTTGAGTCGGCCAAATCAGCGGCCGAGAGATTTGCCGCGATAAATTTCGCGTAAGTCAAATCGGAATCAGAGAGGTTTGCAAAAGTCAGGTCTGCGCCCGAAAAATCGGCGTCAGATAAATTAGCGCTATAAAAGTTCGCTCCCGATAAAGAAGTATTGCGAAGATCGGCACAAAAGAGATCGGCATCAATCAGGATTGCTTGAAATAAATCTGCATCTTTGAGAATCGCATAGCTGAGATCTGCCCCACTCAAATTTGAACGAGATAATAATGCCTTAGATAAATTCGACTTGATCAGTTTTGCCTTGATCAGATTGGTGTTTGACAAGTCGGCAGATGAAAGATTCGCTTTAGAAAAATTCGCTTCTCGTAAATCGGCTCCGTTTAGATTGGTGCGAGACATTTGTGCGCAACTCATATTTGCACCACGCAACCTCTGATTTGAAAGATTTAAATTAATCACTAAGAACGATGTCTCATAACTCGAAACAGATAAAACATGAACTGTTGTATATCTCCAGAAGGCATTTGTTACCACTCATGGACCAAATCTAATACAAATTTGAGTCTCTAGGATTACAAACCGATGTTCATACCTAACCTTTTGTTGTCACTAACTCTGCTTAACTTTCTACCCAATATTGATCAAAGTCATTGCAACGATTCACGAGGTCGAAGGCTTGAGCAACCTAGCTACCTGACCAAAGATGTGAAAGTGATTTATAACGTCCGGACTAGGGATAAAGTCGCATTTATTACCATTGACGACGGCGTTTACGTGTCTGACTCGCTTGCAAAATTCATTGACGACAATCAACTGCCGATAACCACTTTTGCGCTTGCCGGCGAACTTTGGCGAAATCGCGATTGGTTTACGCAACGCACAAACATGACTTTCGAAAATCACACAAATACTCACGCCCATATGACTTTGGTTAAGCCAAAGCAACAGGGCTACGAGATTTGTCGGGCATCACAAGTGATCAGAAATGTCACTGGAGAGCGACCCGTCTTTTTTCGGCCTCCAGGAGGTAGTTGGAACGAAGAGGTCCGCGCTTCAGTCGGTCAGGCTGGCATCAAATACATCGCGATGTGGAATGTCCAAGTGGATAAGGGAAAGATTTTAAATCGCGGGCGCAATTCTCTAAGCCCTGGAGACATTGTTTTGTTGCACTACACCCATGGTCTCGAACGGGATCTAAAAGTCTTGCTGACCAAGATGAAGCAAGACGGACTAGAGCCTGCCCTTCTTCGGGATTACCTAAAATAAAGATTCATTCAAACTAAACAAATCTCGAGTCAAGAGTTAACTCAAGGGTCAACTTTTGTTGGAATCTTAAAGAACAAAAATGGGCTATCCACTTCTGGTTCAAACTGAACAAAACCTGGACATGGTTCTCCGGGTTGACCCCAGTCACCTTTGGGCACCAGAACGAAGTCGGCTCGAGAATTCAATGCTGGTCGGCAACCCGCTTCTCTGAGTTCGTCGCCAATTAGAAGATCTTTGAGCAAAATAATTCCAAGACCATTTTTGACTCCACTTAACAAAGAAATCGCTGGCCCATCATTACCCATGTAGACATACTTTGTCTCAGGGTCTTGATCGCGAAGCTCAATCAATCTTTGATATATTTCTGTTCGTTTTAATGCTCGAGAACTCCACTGATCACCAGTGCCAGCCATTCGAAGCCATTCAAAGCTCGGGTTGGGTGCCTGGGTGAGTGAAATTATTGGAATTAACAGCACACAAAACATTGGCGCAAAAACAAACTTAATCCTATTTTTTGTCAAATTATTGGCGTCTTCAACGGACAAAGTCGAAATCTTCGATCTAGTCAGCCCAGCGAGGCCAACAATACAAAAACTAAGAGGAATTAACAATGGAACAAGAACCGGAACGAGCGACCGTCCCGAAAAATAAAACAAATCCGCTGAGCCCCAGAGCCCACCAAATGTTAGTAATATCGCCGATCGAATTTCCGGACCATCGGGTTTTGTTGTTCTAAAAACACGAAACAGATAATTTGAACCAATGATCGCGCTGGCTCCGAAGATCGCATAGAAGAAAATCCACAGCCCAAAAAATGGCATCTCTAAGTTTCCGAATCCATCCGCTCCGTGGGCTCTGGCCATCAACGACCAATTTGTAAGATTGATGCTGGAGTCGCTGGCTCTATACGAGGCAAAGATAAAAGCCAGCGAAGCTAACGAACCGAAAAAAACTTTAAACAAATCATTGCGGCCTACCAGCGAGAGTCGGGTGATGAAAAACAGAATCATGATCACTGCTATTGAGGCTGGTACTCCAAATTCGAAATTGTTTAACGCAGTGAAAATAAGAAAAATACCCGTGAAAAAACAAAAAATTGATTTGACGCGACTTTGACCGCGTGTAGCAAGTTCTGAGATCAAGACCAGTATCACAACTGGCAGCACACTTCGAACGGGGATCGCGCTCATTGCCTGGGCAATTCCCCCCCACGCGCGACGATACGTTGCTTCGTAAACTGAATGAATGTTAGGTTGCACCTTTACGAAGATCACAGCAACCGGGATTAAAACTGCGATTCCCCAATACTTTAGGTTTAACGACTTCTTGGTCAGATACGCGATACAAAATATTTGAATAACAACCAGAAGATTGACCCACACAAGTGCCGAATTGACGACAAAATCAACAGGCAAAAAAGAAATAGCTCTCAGCGGCCAGCTTAAAAAGCCGGCATATGCAGGAGTGATTTCCGAATATGGCATTGCGCCACTCGCCATAATCAAAAAATCATTTAAAACATATCGAGAGTGGTAGAGGTCAATTATTCCTTTAAATGGTTGGATCGCAGAGGGTAAGTAATAACAAAACAAAACAACATAAGCACCAACATTTAATAGGCTCGCTATATTTGATTTATCAAAGTCATAAACTTTTTTGAACTGAATAGATAACAGATATGTGAGTAATAGAGAGATGGCAAGTGTTAAGAGAGCAAATTTATCGCCCCATCCAAACCACAAGACTTCTGAATATTCAGCAAATAATGGATCACCCCAACGCCAAGAAATTGTCAGCACTGTAAGTGCAAGCGCTGTGATTGACCACAGATTAATTGCGGTTTCAGAAATTAGTCGGGAAATAAAAATCGGTATTACAAAAAATCCGATCACACAAACCATGACTAGAACAACAACGGTCAAGCGATCAGCAATTTCTGCTTGCGAGAGCTTAGCGAAACTCTCAAGTTGTTGTAATCGCGATGTAATTGGTGAACCGAAGCGCATGAACATCGTCAGTGCGACCGCCAAAACAACAATGGACGCGTTTAACGCAAGTGCCAACTGCTCTAAAGGACTGAGCCTTCTCGCTTCACTTTTTGAAAGAATAAAACCACCTTGAGTCGACATTCACGGACTTTATCTTATAGATCTTGACGAATTGGAAAGGAACTCTAGGGCACCATGGGATTTCCCCTATAACCCAATGTTTCTGGTTCGACGCTCAGGTGCGCATACCAAATGTCGACCAAAACTCAGAATAAGAGCATCGTGCGCTCCTACAAAAATCATTTAATTTTCTAGCGACTATTTGAAACTTTATTTTGTTTAGATGAGTAGTGCAATGAATCATTTGATGCTTTTGTTTCGCAGAATTACCCAAAACTCGTCTGAATTTCTCATCGTTGGATACATACGCTCAATCTTTAGCCTAATTAGGCCGAGTTCGTTCAGATCATTGATGATTGATTCAAAAGTGTCAGGCGTAAAATACCACGCATGTTCGTCCTTGACGAACCCTTGTTCATGGTACGTGTCTATTCCGATCTGGAGTCGTTCGATCCGATTGGAGTTTGGATATTCAGGATTGTCAACTGGGTTGCCATGATTGCCATTCCAATGTTCAGCAGGGTTATTGTGGGTCATCAAAAGACGAGATTCAAGTAGCGACTCAACGGTGTGAGTCTTGCGGTTGTCGAGATGGGCAGCCAACACATCGGTGATCATTGACGGAGTCATGTAGTGGTCGAAACAATAGCGATGGTCTGGCACAAGAAGGAAATATCGACCACCCTTCCTAAGTATGTGATCAACTTGGTTGAGGTGATGAACAAGATTTGGTTGATGTTCAATGACATGGCTGCTGACTACTGCGCCAAAATGTTGATCAACGCAAGAAAGATCTGACGGCTGGGATACCCACGTGATATCAGGAACCTGCTCTGGGTCCATGGCCACCCCATCGGCTCGTTGCCGCAATCCTTCTGTGCTGAACACATCAACATATTTGACGTGAGGTCCAGTAACTAACGGTCGTGCGTATGGGCCAATCTCTAAGGTCTTGATTACAGGTGGAATAATCTTTGCAAATGCTTGCCGGTTACCTAACTGGTGACATAAGCGGCCTTCTTGTTTGCCGTGTGATTGATAATGAAACCAAAGTTCCGCGTCGCTAAGCATTGCAATATCTGGATAATTAACCCGATAGGCCACTACTTCAAAAGGTAGTGGGATATTAGGAATATCTTGCGCGGTTCCCTTATCTTGTTGTTGGAATACTCGCCGTTTAATTCCACGAAAAATACGTGTCGGCTTCAGTCGTGCAAGTGCGGACACAGAACCGAATGCTAATGAATCGGATTACCCAAATTATGTCTTCGGTGAGCAGCACCGCATTGCCCCATCACGGCTGACATGCTGCCAAACTTCAAACGAATAGCTTTGCGGCCCAATAAACAGTTGAGGCGACGCCGAGAATCGATATCCGCAAGAACCATCACCCAACATCCCTTGTGGCTTCAAACAGCTGTTTCATCATTCGGTTTAGCATTCACCGTCCCGCTAATCCCCTATTTTCCTACCGAGCGTTCACAGGGTCGTACCAAATGCGTACCAAATATCTCTGTCTAAATTGAGTCGATTATCTGCTTCTTCTTTTGCTCGTATTCCTCTTGTGACACCAACTTATGATTCGCAAGATTCAGATTAGTCATGACTACTGAGAGCTTTAATAACTTAACTGGCGACACGTTTTGTGATTGGTGGCCCAGCGTACGCCGAGAGCAACGGCAAAGAGTCTGGGCTGAAACCCTGCGGGCAGCCGGTCTTCACAAGTTCGTAGAAGACTGACCCGCCAGGAAAGCCGCTGGATGGTTCAAAAAATTCGGCATAGCAAGACGAATTAAAATAGAAAATCGCGGTCGCACTCGACAGAGTCGATACTGATTGATCGGTTTGTATAACCTTCTGACTGCGAAGAGTGCCTTTCATTACATACCCGGTGACACCTGAAGCGACAACAGTCGTAAAGTCAGTAATTGTCATTGCAACTTTCGCACCCGTAATGTTCTTTCCTTGACTATCGGTGCGACTAGTCCAACTGTCACGTGAAGTTTGTACAACTTTGTTTGTAAAGCAGTTGAGTGTGTCCCATTTTGAAACAGTTTGAACATTATAAAAATAGACTCCATTGGTGTCTTTCATTCCACGGCAACTATCCAATTTGGATTCAACATTGTTTGAAGTGCGAAACCAACCCAATGCCAGAATTGGGTTGCCGTCATTAGCGATTCCAACCGGCAACTTTGCAACATCGACGTGACTCTCACCTAAGGTGTCAATCAAGCATTTTGGTGCAATGTGGTAGTGGTAGTCATCTCCACGCCCCGCGTGACCACCACAAACATCAAGTTCACCCATGTCTAAAGTGTGATTACGAACCGCAGCCTGATCCCATGGGCTAAACAACGGGACTCCGTTTATTGCTACGCCAATCGCACCTGAGTCGGGAGAAGTTGGTGAAGCCGAAGCCCCAGGCGTCAATGGGAACGTGAATTGGTAACTATGCGGCCGCGGATACTGCTGATTCGTACCGGTAATACCGACCATCTTCGTATTTGTAGATAAAGGTAGACCAGTTGAACTGAAGTTTATTGAATCTGCTGAACAACTGAGGTTGGTGACTTGCGCCGTATAAGTTGCGTTCAAGCACAGCGATTTAACAAGAGTGATCACCCCGCTGGCCAACACAGTGGTTGTAACAGGAATTGTCGTCGTACTCGCAATCGTGTTCGTCGTCGTATTCGTAGAAGTATTTGTCTTCGTGCGGACCAGCACAAGTTTTCCTTTTACTTTTTGACACGTGAACAAGCCTTGTTTTTCTCCGATTTTTTTACAAGATGCACCAACAACAGCCGCTGATCTAGTTGCCGCAACGTTGACAGACTGAGTCTGAAAATGGGCGCTCGCTGATGACACCGAAACCGCAAGAATAACAACTAGTGATAAAGCCAAAGACATTCGAGTTACTTTTACTATTTTCATAATTCCCTTTAGTTGATGTCTTGAACGACATTGAATATACACAGGTCAGATCATATTGAGTGGCGGATAATAGACCGCAAAAACAGCCATGTGACTCGCTTCACTCCCAAAAACTAAAGACACCAAAAACTACAGAACTTCTAGAGGCGACGCCGAGAATCGAACTCGGTTAAAGGGCTTTGCAGGCCCGTGCCTAAGCCAGTCGGCCACGTCGCCAAATTAAATTTGACTCGCTCACCCTATCTGAACAGAAGAGCGAGCAAGTCAAAAACAAAATGTTACTGAAGGGAAATTGGCGCCTTCTTCAAAGTTCCATCAACCAACACGATCATTACCTGACCGACATCAAACGGAAACTGAACACCTTTATATGTGAACTTTGTGCCCGACGTCTCTAATGGTCGCGACCAGGTTGACTCAAAGTATTGACCGTTGCGCAAAATAATTGCGCGACCTGAACCAACTGACTTAAGCAACGGAGTCTTGCCACCAAATTTGTCGCCAAATTTAGTTGCTTTGCGATCAACAAATTGAAGCACAACAGTTTTAGGTGTTAGCAATAATTCATTCGCTGCGTCTTTGTGAGTAGTGCCATCAAAGGCAGCAGTCCAACCACTGCCGTTCCATGTTCCCGCAACTTTTGCAGATGCCCATGACGCACTGAAAGTTTTAGCGACGACACCACCGACGGCTGGAGCAGCGTTGAATGTCAAACCAATGTCTTTGACTGCTCCAACTTTCTTCTCTTTTGCCATCATTGCGGCAAGTTTTAACAGCTGATTATTTGGTGCCGACTTCTTTGAACTTCGGAAGTAATATGTTGAACGATCACTTGGTGAGAGCGAAACCGACTGCGACTTGCGGATGATTTTCAAGAGAACATCATTAGCGCCGCTAAATGCGAGACCTGGTTTCGTGAATTGCTTTAAAAGCTCAAGGTCAGAAATACGGGCACTGCGGGTTGGTCCGACGACCTCAGGAAACTTTGAGTTAAACAGAGCCGCAACACGAGTTAGACCCCATTCAACTTCTTCAACATAAAATAGGTCTGCTTGATTAAGGCTGTAGTGCGGACGGTCAGGCTTGGAGTTGCCATATTTGACCATTACTACTGGACGACCCTCACCACCAGGCAAACCTGATAGTGGACTGTCACCTGGTGCAGCACTCGCCGAAGCACCGAAGCCGGCAAGCCCTGAAACGCTTAAGCCGAGGGTTAATAAGACTGTGATTATTTTGTTTTTTCGCATTCATTGAGCCTAATTCGTGATCAAAATCGAATGTGCGATATACGAAATTTCGTTAGCCTGAACGAGTGCCTGACAACAAACAGCAAAATAGCGCCACTGCTGCAATCAATGTGGGTCGCGATGACTCAAATGGTCTCGCTCCGTCGCTGACCACTTCAAGCACCTGGACAAGTTCGGGTTTAGAAGAAAGCCACCGCCAAGCCAAAGCACTTCATCAGACTGGAAATTATTCGCGATATGCAAACCCGACAGTTCAGGCGTTTGAACAAGCAATTGCGGAATTAGAAAATACCGAGGCTGCTCTCGCTTTCGCATCTGGGATGGGTGCAATTTCAACTGTCGTGCTTGCATTGTGCTCAACAGGCGACCACATTGTCGCTCAACGGAATTGTTATGCCGGCACACTCGCATTTTTTGATGGCCCATGTGTTCGACTCGGAATTGAAGTGACTTATGTTGATGGTCGCAATGCTCAAGAGTTTGCCGCAGCCGTGCGACCAGGAAAGACCATGCTAGTTTTTGCCGAGTCGCCAACTAATCCGCATCTGGATCTAGTAGACCTCACAGAACTTGGTTCAATTAAAGGACCATTCACAGTTGTTGACTCAACTCTCGCCACGCCGTTATCGCAACGACCTCACGATTATGGAGTGTCAATAGTTCTGCATTCAGCGACAAAAGGAATCGCTGGCCACAACGACGCAACACTTGGTGTGATTGCCGCTGATTTGGATTTAAT
>CAMATY010000056.1 GCA_945861325.1 Ferrithrix thermotolerans DSM 19514 | reverse complement strand
TAAAAGTATTTAATAGATCACAAATTTTGGGTAACAGTGAGTCGGTCGATAAGCGGGATTTTGTAGCTTCGACAGTTTCCTGTCGTTACTGACGACCATCCATCTATGCGGCCTACCCGAGGGTTGCTCGAAAGCAAACGGACAGTTCGTGCCCTCTGCATGGCCTTGCTTCAAGTGACGTACCAAGCCGCAATTGTTGCCAACTGCGCTGGTGCGCTCTTACCGCACCGTTTCATCCTTACCTGTTGCGAAAGTCTTGCGACGATCGTTCATCGGCGGTTTATTTTCTGTTGCACGAAATATCAGGTCACCCCGACCTGGCTTTCACCAGCACTTTGTCCTGCGAAGTCCCGACTTTCCTCAATGTTGCTGTGCGAACACAACAACACTGCGGTCGTCTGACCGACTCACCGTTGGTTTAAGTGTATTGGCGAAGTTTTACGCTTGGCAGGCGACAAAGTCGTAGACGAGCGAGTTCAGGCTTGGCGTTTCAAGGAGAAGAATAGTTCGCGAGCCATCAGGCTTTGGCTTTCCGATCGTCAGTTGAATATTTGCAAGTGAGCCAAACGCCGACGGAACTGCAGCAATATTTGGTTTGCCGGTCTTCTCATCTGATGTCGGACCGACATGGTCAAGACCTGGATTCAAAACTTGTGCGAGAAGTGCCGCGTGTCTTGCCTCTTGTTGCCCGATTCGCATTGCATCAGCGCGCAACATTGGGTCGCTCAACAACTCGACAACACCTTGGTATGTTTGCGCCGCGAGATTTTCTACAGCATGGGCTAGTGCGACGATATCAATTGCCGAATTTGGATTATCGGAATCGGTAATTATTTTCAACGCTGGAGCAAGGTACACATCGTTGATTCGAGAATTGCCACAACGATATTCTTTTGCCCCAAGTTTTACAGCCAGTGCATTGACTGCATCTGCGTGTTGTTGGTGATCATCAGAAAAACGCTTTGCCATCTCAGCAACTTTCTTGAGATCACCAGTGAGAAGTTTGGATTCAAGAGCAGTTGCATAAGTTTCAATCGCGTTGTACTCAAGCGATGCAGCAGTGCGAAGCAGCACAGCATCAGTAACTTCGGCGTCAGCCAGCGGTGTCGTAACAGGTGACTTGCCGAGAATCGTAATTGCATTGTCGTCGACTACTCCTGCTTGTTTACCACAGGCCGCTAGAACAAGACCAGACGCAATTGATGCACCACTTAGTCGAAGCAATTCGCGTCGTGTTAAAGCGATCATGAGACAACCAACACAGATTCGCTGTTGTCTAAAGCTAAAGAAAGATTTGTTGAAGTCATCGTGGCAAGAATTGCTGCATGGCGTGCTTCGATTGTGATCATTGAAGCAATAACCGCAGCGACTTTTGCAGATTCAATGCTTTCAATTGACTTTGTGTGAGTTGTTATAAGTGAATTTTCAATTTGTAACAGTGCAGTCCAAACATTTGGTGACTCCGAAAGTTTTTGCAGAAAACCTACATACATTGCTTCGTCTCGTGCGGAAACTGCGTTCTTACCGAGGAGTCCATTTATTGTTTGCTCGTAGGCGACATGGTGTGCGTGAAACTGGGCGAGCACCTGGCTTTCGTCGTCGCTCAGAGATTTACGGCCAACTACGAATTTATATAAATCGCGTGTTGTTAATTCGAGGATCTGGGTGAATCCCAGAAGTTTGATATCAGTGGCTGAAAGCATCGTTTAAATCTAGACGAATTTAGAAGTCAAGACTCGATAATGATGGAATCCAGCCGCGAGAACGGGTGATCGCTTCGTGCCATTGTGCACGATCGAGTTTTAGCGTTGGCGAAACGATTCGAGCAGGTTTCGTTGTATTCGTAGCTTTGCTAATCGAGCTCCAAACACCGACTGCGACGCCAGCCAGAAATGCCGCGCCAAGAGTAGTTGCTTCAACGACTGGTGATATCTCTATGTTCAGCCCTGTTGTGTTGGCTAGCGACTGGACAAAAGTCGGATTCTGGCTCATCCCGCCGTCGACGCGTAGAGAATTAACCGAGACTTGTGTGTCGGAGATAACCGCTTGCAGCATGTCGGCGCCCCGATGAGCAACGCCTTCAAGGACTGCGCGCACGACATGGGCTCGCGTTGTGCCACGAGTAAGACCGAGCAAAGTGCCGCGTGCGCCGTAATCCCAGTGTGGTGTGCCAAGACCAAATAGCGCCGGTACAAAAACCACGCCACCGGAATCTTCGACTTGCGACGCAATGTTGTGACTGTCTTGGCTCGTTGAAATAATTTGCAGATCATCGCGCAACCATTCGATGTTTGTTCCAGCGGAAAGCATTATTGCCTCGGCGGCCCAATGTGTGGTTGTCTGATCGCTAAATGCCACGAGTGGGTAACTTCCATTTTCTGAACGCTGCATTCGGGTTGGTCCGTTACCTCCGGTGAATACATCAAGCATTCCGCCAGTGCCGAAAGTAATTTTTGTTGCACCACTCGTAATGCAGCCTTGGCCGATTAACGATGACTGCTGATCGCCGATCAAACAAGCAATCGGTGGTGCGCCTTCAAGCGCCGTGGCCTTACCGATGATTCCTGTTGATTTCACAATTGTTGGGAGTAAACCAATGTCGACCTTTAAGATTCCACAGATTCTTTCCGACCAAGATGATGCATCAAGTGTCGATAAACCAGTTGCGCAAGCATTGCTTGAGTCGGTTACATGTAATTCATTTTTTGAAAGTACAGCGGCAATCCACGAATCAACTGTGCCAATCCGTACATCGTTGTGGTCAAGACTCTTAGCCACGACATAGTTCTGAATCATCCACGCCGCTTTTGTCGCAGTCTGATTTGGGGCAAGTTTTATTCCGTGCTCTGATGCCGCAGTAATGCATTCAAAAACTGTGCGCAGATCTTGCCAGCCGAGTGCGGGTCCGAGGGGTTTGCCAGTTGATTTACTCCACATCACAGTTGATGCTCTCTGGTTTGTGATTCCGACGGCTTGAATTTTGTCTGTTTTCTTTGATTGGCTAATCGTCAAATTACAGACTCGCAAAACTGCATCAGCCATTTTTTGTGCATCAAATTCAACTTGGCCAGCAGCAGGAGTGTCCGGTCGACACTCTTCATAATTTAAAAAATTGATTGAGCCATCTTGGCGAACGATTGCGCTGCGCAGACCGCTCGTGCCGACATCTACTACCAAGATGCTCAAGTTGTCACCGCTTAGTTGTTACTTCGCCGCGCTTTGATGCGATTGCAAATTTGCCTGGGTTCAAAATATCTTTTGGGTCAAGTGCAAATTTGATCGCAGTCAGAACATCGTGTGCTGGCCCAAGTGCGCGCTTCATAAACTTGGCACGATTTATTCCGACACCGTGATGATGTGAAAGATTCGCCCCAGCGTCAAGAGCCGAGTTTTGGGCTGCATTCCAAATCGCTTCGTAAGTCAATTCGATTGCTTCGAGATTACTGCTTGACGGCTCAGCGACAAAAGTAAAATAAATACAAGCGCCGTCAATGTAACTGTGAGAAATATGGCAACTTGCACTACGCGCTCCAGGCACAGTCATGATTGCTTTCTTTACCGACTCTGCAACCGTATTGACGCGAGACCAAATTACCGAAACTTCCATCGTGTCGATTACGAAACCTTTTTTAGATAGAATTTGTAATCCACTTGTGTCGTTGCGATGGCTCATCCAATGTTCGACAAGTGCAACATCGGCAGTTTGCGAATTATTGGCACGACATGCATTGTCGACAACTTGCATCATCGCATCAATTAATACTTGTTCGCCTTCGTCAAGCACCAATAATGCGCACTGCGACCCGTCACCACCATGGGCACGCTTGCTCTCGCGCTCGTCATAAAGCCGCAACACGGCTGGAGTTGCTCCCGAGCGAATTGCTAATCGCATTGCTTCAACGGCTTGTGCAAACGAACCGAACATATATGCGGCGCGTCGCTCACTTGGGGCAACTGGATGAGCACGAAGCCAAACCTTTGTGATTACTCCGAGCGAACCTTCGCTGCCGATAAACAGTGAAGTTAAATTTGGTCCTGAAGCACCTGCTGGTTCTGTGCCTGTCAGAATCACTGATCCGTCTGCAAGCACGATTTCAAGGCCGGCAACCATGTCATCGATTTTGCCGTAGCGAGTTGAAAACTGGCCGGCTCCGCGCGAACCAATCCATCCGCCAACAGTTGAGATATCAAACGATTGCGGAAAATGGCCAACAGTCAAACCGTATTTTTCGCGCAGAGCATTTTCAAGATCTGGCCCAAAGGTGCCGGGAAGGACCTCAACAAGTCCAGAAATTTCGTCAACACTGATAACGCCCGCGAGCGATGTCATGTCAATCACAACGCCACCGAATAATGGGATGGCAGCACCGCAGACCCCAGAACGCCCGCCAGAAACTGTGAGTGGTACTGAGTTTTTCGCGCACAAGGCAACTACATCGCTCACTTGCTTTGTTGTCGTTGGTCGACAAATCGCATCAGCACGCCTAGCAGTTTGTGCATTTAGCGACCAGTGCATTACCAGTGGCCACCAATCGCGCGAATGCTCAACCCGATCGGCAAGTTCTGTCGAACTAGCGCAAAGTTTATTTAGTTCTGCTACAAACTCGACTGAGAGTGGCGTTGAGTTTGTTTGGTAGCGATCGGTGATTTGAGAAATGTCTGTTGAAAATTCGATTGGCTGTGTCGGTTGTGTCGGTTGTGTCGGTTGTGTCGGTTGTGTCGGTTGTGTCGGCTGTGTAGTCATGGGTAAGTTGCCTTTAGTTAGAAATTGCGGCTTCATCTTCTTGGGCGCATGAGTCAACAAATGCGAGTACTTCGTTATTGATTTCCTGTTCAGACCAACCAAGCAACGGCGCAACTAGTTCTGCAACGTTACGCGCACTAGCAACTGTGGCTCGACGGTTAATGATTCGGCTTCTCGTTCGACGCGAGAGAATGTCGTCAAGAGTTGTCGCCAGTTCATGGGTAACTGCGAATACTGCTTCTGCTCGCAGGTACGGCAGTCCAGGAATCAACTGTTCGCCGAGACTTATATCGTCGGCGATTAAATTCTTGATTATTTCTGATTCACTGCCAAATCTAGAAAAGAGATGTTGATCTTGGGCGTCGCTAGTTTTCTCTGTCTTTAATTTTGCGCCGACAAGCGATAAGTTTTTCGTTTTGCAACGTGAGCGCTTGTTCAGTGTTAGAAGTGCAGCATCTACGGCGTCTTGCGCCATTTTGCGGTATGTCGTGAGTTTTCCACCAGTCACCGTGATCATTCCCGATTTCGATGTTGCAACTTTGTGTCGACGTGAGAGATCGGCGGTTCTTGAACTTATTTTTTCGTCGCTGACACTTTTAACGAGTGGTCGTAATCCCGACCACACTGCGGTTATGTCTTCACGAGTAATGCCAGTCGTAACAGCGGCGTTCATTGCTTTTAAAACATATTCAATATCTGTATTTGTGCATTGTGGATCGTTGATCGCACCTTGATAATCGGTATCAGTAGTGCCCACATATGTGTACTGATATGTTCCGTCGTAATTTGAAATCCATGGAACTAAAAACAAACTTCGCTTGTCACCTGGAACCGGAATGACAACAGCTATGTCGTTGCGTATTTTCTTCCATGGCACGGTGAGGTGAACGCCTTTGGCTGGTCGAATGCTGTCTGGGTTGTATCCAAGGTCGGTGGTCAGAACTTCGTCTGACCAAACGCCAGCCGCGTTGATCACGACTTGTGATCGAATTTCAAAAGATTGTTTACCGTTCGGAGTAACTTGAACTCCGCACGCGCGACCATTGCTGTCGTGCAATATTTTGTCGACTCTTGTGTAATTTGCAATTACTGCACCATTATTAATTGCAGTGCGGGCGAGGGCAATGCAAACTCGTGCGTCATCAGCCATCGCATCGAAATAGACGTATGCGGAACTGAGGCGCTCTTTTTGCATCGTCGGCAAATGAGTAAATGCTTTATCTGCTTTAAGTCGGCGATGAAGTTTTCCGATTCGCCAGCCACCGGTCAAGTCATACATCCACATAGCCGAGCCAAGTGCTCGTGCAATCTTTTTCGAAACGACGCCTTCTCGCTTGAGGATTGGAATCATAAATGGGAGAGTTTGTACAAGGTGCGGAGCGTTGCGTTTGAGTCGTTGACGCTCGTGCAAGGCTTCGTATACAAGTCGAACTTCGCCCTGTTGTAGATAGCGAAGACCACCATGAATTAACTTGCTGCTCTTTGACGAAGTCCCTGAGGCGAGGTCGTCACGCTCAACTAGGGCCACACTTAGTCCGCGGGATGCTGCGTCAAGTACCACGCCAAGCCCAGTTACGCCCCCGCCAATAACAACAATGTCAAAAGTCTGAGCTTTTAATTTCGCGAGTGTCTCAATGCGGTTTTGTGGTCCGTTAATCGGCTGGGGCATTGGCACAGCCTAAGGCAAGGTGAGTTAATGACCTAAACCTGAAGAGACGAAGCGAAACAAATTTGCCATAAGTCACATCAATTGTTAGCTAGCAATAGCTGCAAATTAAAAATAACCTAGTTATTCTCAGGGCATGCGTTCACCATCTGAACTTGCTCAAGTGTTTCGCGACAAACATTTAAAACTTACACCCCAGCGACAGTTGCTGTTCTCGCTGTTGCATCAAAATCCAAGTCACCCAACAGCAGAGTCTCTTTACGAGATCGCCAGCAAACAAATGCCCGGAATCTCTCTTCGAACTATCTATCAAACTCTCGGGGAACTTGCCGAGATGGGCGAGTTGCAACTAGTTGACGTTGGTATCGGTGCGACAAGGTTCGACCCGAACATCGGAGATCACCATCACTTTGTTTGCGAATCATGCCGAGCAATCCACGATGTTGACATTTTGACGGCGCCAAAGATGAGTTTGCGAAATGGCGGCGGTTTTGCGGTAGACGAAGTTGGGGTTATTTTTCGCGGGCGGTGCAACCGATGCAACCATAAACAACAAGTTAGATCTCCTGGATCCCAGGCGAAAAATAAAGCTAGTAATTAATTAATAAAAAATCAAAACACAAAAAAGGAGAAACATCATGGCCAAACTAAATGGCACCAAGACACATGAAAATCTCAAGGAAGCGTTTGCTGGTGAGAGCCAAGCGAATCGGCGCTACTTGTGGTTCGCACAGAAAGCAGACGTCGAGGGTTATCCAGATGCAGCGGCGTTGTTCCGTTCAGTCGCCGAAGGCGAAACCGGACATGCACACGGTCACTTGGATTATCTCGCAGAAGTTGGCGACCCAGCATCTGGTGAGCCAATTGGTGATACAGCAGACAACTTCAAAGCTTCAGTTGCTGGCGAGACCTATGAGTACACACAGATGTATCCAGGTTTTTCAAAGACTGCTCGCGAAGAAGGATTCGCAGAAATCGCTGACTGGTTCGAAACTCTTGCTCGCGCAGAGAAGAGCCATGCCGGTCGATTCGGCGAAGGTCTCAAAGCGCTCGGCTAGAGCGAAATTGTTAGGTAAGTAATTGCCAGTCAAAATGTGTTGGTGCCGTCAGCCAAAGTTGGTGGCACCAACACAAAAAAGCCCCAAATAACGTGACGAGAGTTTTTAAGTTATGACAATTACCTATGATCCACTGAATCCAATTTATTTAGATGAGGCCGACACTCGCCAAGAGATGATGCGAGTTTACGACTTGTGTCATGGCTGTCGCCTTTGCTTCAAATTTTGTCCGTCGTTCCCAACGCTGTTTAGTTATATCGACGCACATGATGACCAAGATGCTGGCAAGATGACACCAGCGCAACAAGACCATGTCGCTGACGAATGTTTTCAGTGCAAATTGTGTTACGTCAATTGTCCATACACACCAGGAATCCATGAGTGGGCCTTAGATTTTCCGAGACTGATGTTGCGTGTTGATGCGATGCGCCGTGAAAACGGTCATGTGTCGCTGCGAAGCAAAATAACAACAGCGATGCTGGGTCGCACCGATGTTCTCGGAATGGCTGCAACTTCATCTGGACCGATTGCAAACAAAATTATGGGCGCCAAACCTGGTTCGCTAATTCGCAAAATCGTCGAGGCTACTGCTGGAGTTTCAAGTGTTCGGCTTTTGCCGGCATTTGCTAGACAAAGATTCTCGACATGGTTTAGTCGCAGAACAAAACCTGAGATCAAAACGCCACAAGGCAGCGTCACGATATTCCCGACATGTCTTGTTGAATATCAAGAGCCAGCGATAGGGCATGCTCTTGTCAAGGTCTACGAACATAACGGCATTGATTGTTCACTTAGTGACGCCGGTTGTTGTGGTGCACCGTTTCTGCACAGTGGAGACATGGAACAGTTCACAAAAGTTGCAATTAAAAACGTCGCAACACTTGCGGCCGAAGTCAGAAATGGCACCGACATCGTCGTACCACAACCGACATGCGGTTACGTTTTGAAAAAAGATTACCTTGATTATGTTGGTGGACCAGATGCTCAACTCGTGGCAGCCAATACCTATGATGCCGCTGAATATTTAATGAAAGTTCACAAGACCGAGGGCTCAGCACTTGATACGAATTTTGTTGGTGAAGTCCCGGAGTCGATTACCTATCACACGCCGTGTCACTTGCGTGCCCAAAATATCGGATTCAAGAGTCGCGACTTGATGAAACTGACAGGTTCGAAAATTAAATTGGTTCAACAGTGCTCAGGTATTGACGGAATGTGGGGTTTGCGCGCCGAGAACGCCGAATTGTCTATTCCTATTGCAGAAAAACTCGGCAACATGGTTCGTGACGCCGACTCTGAAGTTGTTGCCGGCGACTGTCATTTGGCGAATACAGCAATTACCGAACAGACCGGCGAGACGCCATTGCATCCGTTAGAAGTAATCGCCAAGGCATACGGATTTAAACCAGAAGAGACAAAGCCAAAAGGAGGTAAGTCAAAATGAACACAGACATAGCATCGGTAAGTCGAAAATTATCGCTCGCTGATATTTTGGATCATCGAGCATACGAACGCATTCGTGAAGTACGTCAAACTGTGGTATTTGAAATCAAACGCCGCCGCCGAATCTCGCTCGGAACAATGATCACGGTGATGTTCGAGAATCGTGAGACGATGCAAGCCCAAATTCAAGAAATGTTGCGTGTTGAGAAGGTTTTGACCGATGAAGGTGTGCTTGAAGAACTCAAGGCGTACAACCCACTAATCCCAGAAGCAGGTCAACTTTCAGCGACGTTGTTTATCGAATTGACCTCTGATGCCCAAGTTCGCGAATGGCTGCCAAAACTCGTCGGAATCGAGAGGGCGATCGC
>CAMATY010000055.1 GCA_945861325.1 Ferrithrix thermotolerans DSM 19514 | reverse complement strand
TGCATACCGTCGCGCGAATCAACCCAATCACTAATATCTTTCGCTTGTCACGATCTGGTTGGGTAAATGAGACTTCATCTGACTACATGAGTTGGTCAAATGCATTAGGCGGGCTTATCGCTATTGCTGTTTTAAGTGTTTTAAGCCTGATATTTGCGGTGCGAAGCCTAAAAAGAATGGACAAATAACACGATTTGTGAATTTGTGCCCAGTATGAGCATTATTGAGGTAGTCGGCAGTACTTCAAAAAAATTGAAAGTCCGCGTCGCAAAAAAATCGGGGGTTGATGATGAAGGTTTCAGTCACTGTTAACGGCAAAGAACATCACGGCGATGTCGAGCCGAGAACTTTGCTCGTGCATTACCTTCGCGAGACACTTGGGCTAACTGGCACGAATGTCGGATGTGATACTTCGAGTTGTGGTGCTTGCACTATTCACTTAAACGGAGAAGCAGTTAAGAGTTGCACAATGCTCGCGGTGCAAGCCGACGGAGCAAGCGTGACAACAATCGAAGGCCTTGCCAAAGACGGCGTGATGCATCCAATGCAAACGGCATTTATGGAGAACCACGGTCTGCAGTGTGGCTACTGCACACCAGGAATGGTGATGGCGGCAATCGGTCTGTTAAACGAAAATCCAAAACCTACCGAAGAAGAAGTTCGCATGGGGCTTGAAGGCAACCTTTGTCGTTGCACTGGATATCACAACATCGTCAAATCGGTACTCGCGGCAGCGAGTGCAAAGTAAAAGGGGCTCGTCATGACAATCACCGAAAACAAACCGTCGAAGATTATCGGCACACGACTTTTGCGTCGTGAAGATCCACCGCTATTAACTGGCGAAGCGAAGTTCACCAACGATTTAAATATTCCTGGTGCATTGCACTTATCAGTTTTGCGATCACCGTATGCACACGCGAAAATTAAATCAATTGATGTTTCTGCGGCTTTGAAAATTGCTGGAGTTGTAGCGGTTTACACCGGCAAAGACTTGCAGACCTCGTGGGCGGCACCGATGCCATGTGCGTGGGCAGTGACAACAGATATGAAGAACCCTGCGCATTATCCACTTGCAATCGACAAAGTTTGTTATGTCGGCGATGGTGTCGCTGCAGTTTTAGCTACAAACGAAACGGCTTCCCGCGATGCACTCGACGCGATTGATGTGCAATACGAACCGCTCAAGGCTGTCGTTGATCTAGAAGATTCATTGAGCGATAAAAATGTTATTCACTCTGATCTCGGCACGAACAAGAGTTACACCTGGCCGCTACTAGTAGAAGAGACACCTGGCTGTGTTGAACAAGCATTCAAAAAAGCCAAATACAAAATTAAAGAGCGATATGTTCAGCAGCGGCTCATCCCGATGGCGATGGAGCCACGCGCAATTGTCGCAGTACCACAGCCATTTGGTGGCGACATCACACTTTATTCGTCGACACAGATTCCACACATCTTAAAAGTTATGTCCGCAATCACGCTCGGTATTCCCGAGCATCAGGTGCGTGTCGTCGCCCCAAGCGTCGGTGGAGGCTTTGGCTCAAAACTCAATGTTTATGCCGAAGAACTTCTATGTATGGCACTCGCCCGCAAACACAACGCCCCCGTGCGTTGGGTTGAAGAACGTTCAGAGAATTCGCAAGCAACGATTCAAGGTCGTGGACAAATTCAACATGTTGAATTAGCGGCTGACGAGAACGGCAAGATCACGGCTGTTCGCGTGCGGATTATCGGCGACATGGGTGCGTACTTGCAACTCGTCACACCAGGCGTGCCAATTCTTGGCGCATTCTTGTATGCAGGCGTATACGACATTCCAAAGGCATACGACTTTAGTTGCACCTCCGTGTTTACAAACTTGACACCAACAGATGCATACCGTGGCGCTGGTCGTCCAGAGGCTACCTACGCCATCGAAATGGGAATTGAAGCACTGGCTCGCGAAATGAAAATTGATTCGTTTGAGTTGCGAAAGCGCAATTACATCAAAAAAGAGCAGTTTCCATATACAGCTTTCAGTGGTCTGACCTACGACTCGGGCGATCACCTTCTTGCTGCCGAAAAAGCAGCAAAGATGACCGATCTCGCAGGCGTGCGGGCGCAACAGAAAAAACAAAATGTTGCCGGTGCGACGAAACTTCTCGGTGTTGGGATGAGTTCATATTTTGAAATGTGTGGTCTTGCCCCGTCGCGAGTTCTGGCATCTCTCAACTACAGCGCCGGCGGTTGGGAGTCGGCAACAGTTCGCGTTCTGCCAACAAACAAAGTGCAAGTGATAACTGGCACCTCGCCACACGGGCAAGGACACGAAACCTCGTGGGCGATGATTGCTGCTGAGAAACTTGGCGTAGCACCTGAAGATGTTGATGTGTTGCACAGCGACACTGCGATCTCTCCTCTCGGACTTGATACCTACGGCTCACGAAGTTTGGCTGTTGGTGGCATAGCGATTGCTCTTGCCTGTGACAAGGTGATTGAGAAAGCAAAACTTATTGCTGCTCATCAACTTGAATGTGCGTCAGAAGATTTGCAGTTCGAAAATGGCACATTCAGCGTCAAGGGTTCGCCAGATCGCGCCCTGCCGCTTGCCGCAATTGCGTTTGGTGCATTTACCGCACATAATTTGCCGGATGGGTGCGAGCCAAATCTCGAAGCGCAAGTTTCATACGACCCACCAAACTTCTCGTGGCCATTTGGCACGCACATGTGCGTTGTTGAAGTTGACACCGAAACTGGTGCAGTTGAGATTCTTAAATATATTGCAGTGGACGACTGTGGAAATCAAATTAATCCACTGATTGTTGAAGGACAAGTTCACGGTGGAGTTGTTCAAGGTATTGCCCAGGCACTTTTCGAAGAAGCCGTTTACGACATGGATGGAAACCTTAAAACAACAACGCTTGCCGAATATCTCGTGCCAGCAGCATGTGATGTGCCGGCAATTACAACTGCTCATACGGTTACACCTTCACCAACAAATCAACTCGGCGTAAAAGGAATCGGCGAAGCAGGCACGATTGGAGCGGCGCCAACGGTGATCACGGCAATTATTGATGCGCTTTCAAGTCTCGGCGTGAAAACGATGGCAATGCCAGCGTCACCACAAACAGTTTGGAAAACAATTAACGAAGCAACTAGTGGAGGTAAGCAATGATTCCTGCAGCATTTGATTATAAGCGCGCATCCTCGGCCGCTGAAGCGATCTCGCTTGTCAGTGAATTTGGTAGTGATGCCAAATTTCTTGCCGGTGGTCACAGTTTGTTGCCACTAATGAAACTTCGTCTTGCTCAGCCATCAATGTTGATTGACATTGGTCGCGTGAAAGATCTTTCATACATCAAAGATGTGGGCGATCACATTGCCATTGGTGCGCTAACACGGCATATGGATGTTGAAACATCGAAAGTATTGCTCGAGCATGCGCCGTTGCTTAGTCATGCGGCTGGCCATGTCGGCGATGCACAAGTACGTCATCGTGGGACAATCGGTGGTTCAATCGCTCACGCAGACCCTGCAAGCGATCTGCCTGCAACAACACTTGCGCTCGGTGCAACATATGTTGTGCAAGGACCAAAAGGTAAGCGCGAAATTGCTGCAGCAAATTTCTATAAGGGTTTTCTTGAGAGCGACTTGGCAGCCGATGAAATGCTGATTGAAATTCGCGTGCCGAAAATGCAAGGTGCCGGTTGGAGTTTTCAGAAGTTCAATCGCCGAGCCCAAGACTGGGCAATCGTTGGAGTTGCCGCCTGGCGTCGCAAAGGTGAGGCCGGGGTTGCACTTGTGAATATGGGCTCAACGCCGATTCTTGCGACGAGCGTATCCAATGCAATCGCTAAGGGCGCTTCAATTAGCGATGCCGCAGCAATGGCATCAAATGAAGCCGACCCGCAAAATGACCTCAATGCTTCAACTGTATATCGCAAACATTTGGCATCTGTTCTCGTTCGCCGCGCACTTGAGGCTGCTTCAAAATAAAAGAGTTGCGTCTAACTCGTTTTAGACCAGCGTTTGTTTTTCTCTACTGCATTGTTTTTCTGTGGTCGGCTAAACAGTTTGGGCTACCAGTTGACCGCATTGCGGTCGTGTCGTGGCTGTTGGTCGCACTCGTTTGCGGCAACTTCGGCAAACCGTTGCGAGAACAGCGTGCAATGGTTCGCGATTGGGCAATTTTAGTTGCCCTGCTTTTTGCCTACGAATATAGTCGGGGCATTGCCGACCAATTGGGAACACGAGTACATCTGACTGCAATTCGTGATATCGATCGCTTTTTGTTTTTCGGCAACGACCCAAATGTCTGGGTGCAAAATCACTTCAACATTTCAAGCAAAGTTTCTTGGTACGAATTTCCACTCGCGGTCGTCTACATGACTCACTTTGTATTTCCGGTTGCGATAGCGGTGATCTTGTGGCTTCGCAATCGCCACCAGTGGGAGCGCTACATGCGCAGGTTTGCATTACTACTTGGCTCGGGAGTAGCAACCTATATTTTGTTTCCTGTTGCACCACCCTGGATGGCTGCACGCGACGGATACATCGCCCACATCACTCGAATCACTGCCCGCGGTTGGCGAAGTATGGGACTTTCAACCGTCTCAAAAGTTTTTGACCGCGGCAAAGAAATCACGAACCCAGTGGCTGCTTTGCCATCATTGCATGCTGCGTTTTCGCTATTGGTGGTCGTGTTCTTCTTCAAATGGATATCGATACCGTGGAGAATCATCTCAATGATCTTGCCGTTGTCGATGGCATTTGCTCTCGTATATTTTGGTGAACACTATGTAACCGATATTTTGTTGGGCTGGCTTTACGTTGGCGCTGCAAGTTTTATCGCAACTCGCTACGAGCAAAGAAAACTCGTCGCGACCGAACTCTCAGCAACTAGTAACTAGTAGCTAATTTGTGATGCGGCTCGGGTCGCAATATATGGCTTGAAATATTTCGCGCGAATTTCGTTATGTAGTGGATCTTCGTCGTAAGCACGCCATCCTGCGACATCGTCAAAAGTTGCAGCGATCAAATAATTTGAGTTCGTCGGTGCCGAAACTTGCAGATCTGGACCACAGCGATAATCGCGCACAGAAGGAATCTTTGCGACCATATCTTTTAGAACTTTTGTAACAACCTCGGCGTAATTTTCTGGCACTTGATCGTTCCAGGTGATCGCTACGACATGTTGCAACATCAGATCAATCCCGAATATTGGCCGCCATCAACTTGCAAATTGGCGCCAGTGACAAACTTCGCCGATTCACTACACAAAAAAGCGACAACATTTCCAAAATCTTTTGGGACACCGACAACACCTGCAGGAATATCTAGCGCTTTAGCATCAGGCGTCGCGCCGTATAACTGTGTAATTCGATCTGTGGCGTGAGTTCCAGGTTGCACGGTATTAATTGTTACACAATCACCAGCAACCTCGCGAGCAACAGTCTTCAGAAAACCAGTCAGTCCTGCACGCATCGTGTTTGACAGAATCAAATTAGCGATTGGTTGGCGCACAGCGATTGAAGTGATCGCCACAACTCTGCCCCATTTTCGTGACTGCATCTGTGGGACGACAAGTTTCGTCATCGCAATCATTGACATCAAGCCATTTTGTAAGGCAGTCTCGTAATTCTCAATGTTTGTCGAGGCGAAGTTTCCTGCTGGCGGTCCGCCACCATTTAAAATAACAATGTCAAGATGCCCAAGTGTCGCAGTCGCTTGTTCAATAAAACTTTTACCACCAGCAACACTTGAAACATCACCAGCAATCCCAACACACGAGTTGCCAATTTTCGCTGCGGCATCACTAGCCCGCTTAGCGTCGCGACCACACAACACGACTCGCACACCGTCATTTGCTAAGGCTTGTGCTGTCGCAAAACCAAGACCCGCCGAGCCACCAGCTACTGCTGCAGTGCGACCAGCAATCTCAAGATCCATAACTCTTTAGAATAGTGTTTTGAATTGCTCTCGGATTAATTTCATTTATCGTAGACTGGTTGCTGTTAGGTGGTGAGACCCAATGGGCCGACCGGCAAACCCGCCGCGGTCGAGCGAGCGTTACCTTGATGCGATAGCCGATGCGGATACTTTTCCGTATTGGTTAGACGATGTCGATGAGCCCGACTCGAACCCAACTGCAGTACACGACGAAGACTGCGACCTGTGCGTGGTTGGTGGCGGTTTCACCGGCTTATGGACGGCGATAATCGCCAAGCAACGCGAAGCAAACCGTGATGTTGTGTTGATCGACGCGCACGAAATTGGCTCTGGCGCGAGTAGCCGCAACGGCGGCTTCATGGACTACTCGTTAACTCATGGAATCGCCAACGCTCAACAAAGGTTTCCTGACGAAGTAGACATTCTTGAGCAACTCGGTCGCGAAAATATTGCCGAGATTGAAAAAGTAATCCGCGAATACAACATCGACTGCGATTTCGAGCGGAATGGTGCGATCGAAGTTGCCAGTAGTTGGCATCCAGAAAATTACACGGATGAATTAAAAGAGGACTATTCGATGTTGCGCGACCTCGGGCACGATGTTGTCTGGCTTGATCGTGAAGCAATGAATGCCGAAGTTCATTCGCCTGTTTTCACTGGTGGCTTGTGGGCCAAAGACACTTCGGCTCTAGTCGACCCTGCTCGTTTGGCGTGGGGGTTAAAGCGCGTCGCGCAAACTCTCGGTGTTCGAATTTACGAAGACACTCGTGCCGCAGACATCAACGAAATCAAATCTGGAATTGAGATAAAAACTGCACTATCGAAAATTCAGGCGCAAAATATTGCGCTTGCAACAAATACATTTAAACCGTTGTTGCGAAAAGTCAACAAATATATTGCACCCGTGTACGACTACTGCTTGGTTACAGAGCCGTTAACAACGCAACAGCTTGAAAGTATCGGTTGGCGCAATCGTCAAGGTCTCGCAGATTGCTCAAATCAGTTTCACTACTTTAGGTTGACAGCCGACAACAGAATCTTGTGGGGTGGATACGACGCGATCTACTACTTCGGTGGTCAGATGGATAACGAACTTGAATCGCGACCAGAAACTTGGGCGATGTTATCCAGTCAGTTTTTTAAGACATTTCCACAACTTGAAGGCGTGAGGTTTTCGCACATGTGGGGAGCACCGATTGATACATGCTCGCGATACAGCGTGTTTTGGGGAACGCACTTTGATAACCGAGTTGCATATGCACTCGGCTACACAGGGCTCGGTGTCGCAGCATCAAGATTTGGCGGCGAAGTGATGCTTGATCTACTAGCCGGCAATTCAACCCGAGCAACCCGGACAGAATTCGTGAAATCTAAACCGCGTGCGTTTCCACCTGAGCCATTTCGGTTTATTGGTATTCAAGCCACACGCTGGTCACTTGATTATGAAGACCGCACAGGCAAACGCAATCTTTGGCTTCGGTTACTTGACCGTCTTGGATTAGGTTTCGACTCGTAGAGGTGATCACCTCATTAGCCTAATGAGATGAGGATGTTATGAGTTTAGAGACCGTCGCCGAAGTACGAAGTGCGCTTGACGCAAATAACTATTTAGCCAGCGACGGATTAGCGACTTCAGTGTTTCTTGCGATGTCGCTTAACCGACCGCTACTGCTTGAAGGCGAAGCTGGTGTCGGCAAGACAGAACTTGCAAAAGTTTTAGCAACAATTCGTAATTGTGAACTGATTCGGTTGCAATGTTACGAAGGAATTGATGCCGCACAAGCAATGTACGACTGGGATTATTCGCGTCAGTTGTTGCATCTGCGCACGGTCGAAGCAACTGGCGAAGCATCGTCGTTGGGTGCTGACGCGCTCGAAGGACAGTTATACAGTGAAAAGTTTTTAGTTCGTCGAGCACTGTTAAAAGCAATTGATCAGCACAACGGTGTCGCACCTGTCTTGCTGATCGACGAAATTGACCGTGCAGATGACGAGTTTGAAGCATATTTGTTGGAAGTACTCTCTGATTTTCAAATTACTATTCCAGAACTGGGCACCTACAGAGCAACTAATCCACCATTAGTTGTACTGACGTCAAATCGCACCCGCGATGTGCACGATGCCCTAAAACGCCGATGCTTGTATCACTGGGTTGAACATCCAGATTTTGATCGCGAAGTCGAGATCGTTCGCCGACGCGTGCCACAAGTTGCCGAGACACTGGCGAGACAAGTGAGTGCTGCTGTCGAGGCTTTACGCAAGATGCAGTTATACAAGCCGCCTGGTGTTGCAGAAACAATTGACTGGGCCACTGCGCTTGGTCGACTTGGCGTTCGCGAATTAGATGAGTCAGTAGTTGAAGCCACACTTGGCACCGTTCTTAAATATCGCGAAGACCACGAGCGTGTGCGTGGCAACGGTGTTGCTGGTTTAGTCAAGCAAGCCTTCGAGCGGGGCATGTACAGCAACTAATGCTTAAGACTGAATCATCGGCCCACAAAATGGCGGTGGCGTTCGCGCGCATCCTGCGTGGTGCCGGTTTAGATGTTCCACTTGATTCGGTAATCGTGTTTGTTAGCGCACTGAGTCATCTCGGCCTCGAAAACCGCAACGATGTTTACTGGTCGGCACACTCAACTTTGGTTCGCCGACATGAAGACACTCCAATTTTTGACCAAGCATTTGCAGTTTTTTGGGATCAACGAATTGCGATTGAAACATCCAGCACGGAAGCTGAAATTGTCTCAATGACTTTATTGGTCGATGACGATAACCAACAGAGTCACGATGACGAAACCGCAGAACCAATTGATGAAGAGAACTCAATCACGCTTCGTTTTTCAAGTATCGAGACTTTACGTGAAAAAGATTTTGCAGAATACAACGATGCCGAACTTCGCGAAGCCGAGCAATTCATGTCAAGTCTGCGTCTGGCTGGCCCACCAAAAAATTCGTTGCGGCTGATTAAAACCAATCATCAAGGTACCCGCCATGACATTCGTCGCACAATGCGCGCATCGTTGCAACACGGTGGCGAACCAATTGAAAGATACTGGCGAGAGCCGAGTACTCGATTGCGAAGACTCGTCGTACTTCTTGATATTTCGGGATCGATGGAACCGTATGCAAGGGCATTGCTTCGATTCATGCACGCCGCTGTCGTAGGTCGACAACGAGTTGAGGCGTTTACCTTTGGCACACGACTAACACGAATTACGAAAGAACTTACGAGCCGTGACCCAGATAAAGCGTTGGCGCAAACTTCAACGCAAGTTTCGGATTGGAGTGGAGGCACTCGGCTCGGCGAATGTTTACGAACCTTTAATGACAGTTGGGGAATCAGCGGTATGGCGCGCGGTTCAATATTTGTTGTGCTCTCAGAT
>CAMATY010000054.1 GCA_945861325.1 Ferrithrix thermotolerans DSM 19514 | reverse complement strand
ATGTACGGAAATCGCACTGTTTGTGGCATTGGTCGTGGTGACTCGGCCGTGCGTGTTACAAACGGTAAGCCAACGACACTTGCGACTTTGCGTGAGAGTATTGATGTGATCCGCGAACTTTCGAACGGACGCGAAATTGACTACAACGGGTCAAAAATTAAATTTGAGTGGGCTTCAAAAAGCAAATGCGAAGTTTGGGTCGCTGCATACGGACCAAAAGCGTTGCAGTTGACAGGCGAAGTTGGCGATGGCTTTATTTTGCAACTTGCCGATATTGACATCGCTGCATGGACAATTGATGCCGTGCGCAAAGCTGCTCGCGATGCAGGCCGAGATCCGAAAAGTGTGAAAATTTGTGTCGCCGCACCTGCATATGTCGGTGATGATTTAACACACATGCGCGAGCAATGCCGCTGGTTTGGTGGCATGGTCGGCAACCATGTCGCCGATATCGTCGCCCGTTATGGCGACTCGAGTGCAGTGCCAAAAGCTCTGACCGATTACATCAAAGGCCGCGAAGGCTATGACTACAAGCAGCACGGTCAAGCAGGAAACACGCACACGACTTTCGTCCCAGACGAAATTGTTGATCGCTTCTGCATTCTCGGCAATATCGACGAACACTTAAAGCGATTGAAGGCCCTCAAAGAACTTGGCGTTGATCAGTTTTCAATTTATTTACAACACGACGGAAAAGAACAAACACTTGATGCCTACGGTAAATCAATTTTGCCAGAAATTGCCGCACTGTCGCAGGCCAATAATAAATGAAGTTAGCGGGTCGAATCGCATATCGAATTGTCATGTTCGCATTGACGATTGCATTCGTGACAGCACTTTGGGAGCTCTATAAAATAGTTGGTCCGCAAGATGGTGGAAAATTTTTAGGTGTTCGAATTTTGCCGCGCGCCAATGACAATGCGATGCCACATGTTTCAACAATGCTCAGTCGGTACAGCCGTCCAGAGGTTCGTGGCTCCGACAAAAAAATTTGGATCGTCGTGCTCTCGGGCGCTTGGTTTTCACTACGACTGTCTCTCGTCGGATTCTTCCTCGGAACGACAATCGGGATTAGTTTGGCGGTGTTGATGGCGCGCTTTAATGTCATTCGCCGTGGATTGTTGCCTTATCTTGTGATGTCGCAGACGGTCCCATTGATCGCTCTTGCTCCACTAGTCGTCAGTTGGGGAGGAAAGTTAGAAATTGGTTCATTCGTTTGGCCGCGTTGGCTATCGGCATCAATTCTCGGCACTTTTCTGGCGTTCTTTCCGATCGCCGTCGGCACACTTCGTGGCCTGACAAGTGCTCCATCGGCTGCACTTGAACTAATGGAAAGTTATGCGGCATCTTGGAAGCAGACACTTTTTAAATTGCGATTTCCTGCAGCGGTGCCGTTCATGGTTCCCGCTCTAAAACTTGGTGCATCGGGGGCAGTAGTCGGTGTTGTTGTTGCAGAAATCAGTACAGGTTTAAAGGGTGGCATTGGACGATTAATTATTGAATATGCCCGCGAAGCAACTGGTGACCCGGCGAAAGTGTTTACTGCGGTTTTCGGTGCTGCGGCGCTCGGATTAACAATGTCTGGACTAGTTGCATTTTCTGATTTGTTTTTAATGCGTAATCGACCAAAGGAGACGAGTACATGAGTGCTGCAGCAAATATCAGTGCCGTTGAGGTTGTTGCAACTAGCAAAATATTCAATCAGGGAAGTGACAAACATGTTGACGCATTGCTTGATGTAAATTTATCTATTCAATCAGGTGAGTTTGTTTCGTTGATTGGCCCATCTGGTTGTGGAAAATCGACATTGTTGCGGCTGATCGCCAATTTGCTCGAGTCAACACAAGGTTCTATTCGGGTGAACAATAAAACTGCGGCTCAAGCAAGACTTGATCAAGATTATGGAATGGCGTTTCAGCAAGCTGGATTATTTGATTGGCGAACCGTTCGCAAAAATATTGAACTACCACTTGAACTAAAAGGTTGGGATAAAGATAAGCGTGAAGCGCGGGCAATAGAAATGTTAGGACTCGTGAAACTAGAAGAGTTTGGCAACATGTATCCGTGGCAACTCTCTGGTGGCATGCAACAACGCGTTGCGATTGCACGTGCGTTGGCTGCACATCCGCCACTTTTATTAATGGATGAACCTTTTGGCGCACTAGATGAAATGACTCGGGAATACATGCAAGGAGAGTTATTGCGAATTTGTGCCGAGACTTCGACGACGGTTGTATTTGTGACTCACTCAATTCCTGAGGCTGTGTATCTTTCAAATCGAGTGGTTGTTATGTCGCCAAGACCAGGTCGAATTTTAGAAGTAATAGAAGTAAATTTGGGATCAAAGCGCAACGAACAAACGCGTGCAGCAGACGGGTTCTTTCGCAGCATTACCGCCGTGCGTGAAGCATTGCGCGGAACGCACGCTGAGCATGTTGCCGCAAATGCAATTCGTGGCGCAGAAGATCGCTGACTAGAAAACTCAATATGACAATTCTTTCACGTGTAAAAAACATCGCTGCGCCGTTAATTTTCGGTGTTGTTTTTTTGGCTCTTTGGGAAGGCGTAGTCGTAGGTTTTGACCTGAAACCATATTTTCTGGCTGCCCCGTCAAAGATAGTTGAGCAATTTTTCAAGAACACCACCAGAATTTGGGAAGCAACTGTCGTTTCTGGCACCAATGCTCTCGTCGGATTAATCGTCGGCACAATTCTTGGTATCGCAATGAGTTTTGTCCTGAGTCGATTTCGCTTCTTAAGTCAACTTGTGACACCACTTGCAATTTCATTAAATGCAATCCCGATTTTTGTACTCGTCGCCGTTCTCAATAATATGTATTCAATCACGAGCGAAATTCCACGGCGGTTCATGGTCACGCTTGTTGTCTACTTCATCGTTCTAGTAAATGTTGCGAGGGGATTAACGCAAGTGCGCTCAATCCATGTTGAATTAATGCGCAGTTATGCCGCAAGTGATTTGGCAATCTTGCGTAAGGTTCGTGTGCCAAATGCAATTCCATACTTGTTTACCGCCCTAAAAGTCGCTGCCCCGGCCTCGGTGATTACAGCCTTTGTCAGCGAATACTTTGGTGGCTCTCAGAATGGTCTCGGCAGTCGGATCACGAGCAATATCGCAAATTCTAAGAATGCGGCAGCATGGGCCTACGTTTTGGGCGCGTGCTTACTTGGGCTAGCGTTCTACACAGTCTCCATAATTTTGGAGAGTCTGACTCGTAAGGGTCAAACAAAATAACAATAAATGCGGGCTAAAACCCGGGGGAGAAATAAATGAAGAAACAATCATTAAAGATGGCGCTTGTTGGCGTCGCTGTGATGTCGTTAATTGCTGGCGCCTGTGGCGGTAGTGATACTGCGGCAACAGAAGAAACAACGGCGACAGCCGAAACAACAGCACCAGCTGCCGAGTGTGTTACTCCAACACCTGTGAAGCTTCAGCTTCAGTGGTTCACTCAAGCACAATTCGCTGGTTATTACGCAGCACAAGACCAGGGTTTTTACGCCGAGCAATGTCTTGATGTAACAATTTTGGAAGGTGCAGTAGATATTTCACCGCAAACAGTTCTCGCTAACGGAGAAGCCGACTTCGCAATTTCATGGGTTTCCAAGGCTCTTGCAAGCCGTGAAGGTGGAGCAAATATTGTCAACATCGCACAGGTGTTTCAACGCTCTGGCACCTTGCAGGTTTCTTTCAAGGACAAGAACATAACTACACCAGCAGACTTCAAGGGCAAGAACATTGGCAACTGGGGATACGGCAACGAATTTGAAATTTTCGCTGCACTAACTGCGGCCGGCCTTGATCCAGCAAAAGATGTCAAACTTGTTCAGCAACAATTCGACATGGCGGGATTACTCGCTGGCGATATTGATGCAGCAGAAGCAATGACATACAACGAGTACGCACAGGTTCTCGAAGCAGTGAACCCAAAGACCAAGGCGCTCTACACCGCAGGCGACTTCAACGTCGTTTCATACGAGGCTGAAGGCGTTGGAATGTTGCAAGATGCAATTTGGGCAGACGGTAAGCGTCTCTCAGATGCTGCATATGTTGACACAGCGACAAAGTTTGTTGCTGCTTCACTTCAAGGTTGGGCATTCTGTCGCGACAACACATCGGCATGCCGTGACATTGTTGTGTCAAAGGGATCCAAGCTTGGTGCAAGTCACCAGTTGTGGCAGATGAACGAAGTTAACAAGTTGATCTGGCCAGCCGCAGGCGGCGCCGGAATGATCGACGCAGCAGCATGGGATCGCACAGTGGCTCTTTCGCAATCAGCAAAGAACCTCGAAGGCGGAACCGTGTTGACCAAGGCTCCAGATGCAGGTGCATACACCAATGACATCGTTACTGCAGCGCTTGCGTTGCTTAACGGCAAAGGTGTTGACACGACAGGTTCGGCATACATGCCAGAGACTGTTGCACTCACCGAAGGTGGAAACTGAGTTAGTTAACTAATTAAGTAAAAATTGGCGGGTCGCTTCGGCGGCCCGCCTTTTTTATTTGCTTAGTTTTATATCGTCAAGAAATTTAGAGTCGAAAAATTTAGATATATGGACAGTGACGACAGTTGTTCAGACAGCAGTAGCCACGCTCTTTGAGGCTGGCCGCAGTGATCACAAACAGCGAACTAATTGGATCGATATATCCGTCGATGCTACGCGCCATTGCATCTGAATGTGCTGCGATGATTATTTCATAGCCAGGACTATCTGGAGACAGACGCGACTCATTGGGCTCGGTTAGCGAACGATTTGCGAGTTTAGTGATTCTATTTTCGTTAGTCATAATTTGATTAGTTCATTTCAATGTCGTGAAAAATTTTCGCAAGTTGTTCAACACCGTCGGCAATTGATGGCGCTGGTCGCGCAAAAAATCGGTCTGCGTTGACGCACGCAGTTTGCCATCTTGGATCAAACTCGTGTGCCAGCGCGGATGCTTCTTTCGCCGCACGAACTTCATCAAACCCGCACGGAGCAAATACGACAATATCTGGCCTCGCTTCGCGCACTGCATGCCATGTCGTGGTTGTCGACGGCACCCCTGGTTTACCAAGTACTTCAAACCCGCCGGCCGCCTCAACCATTTCAGGAATCCAGTGACCACTTGCAAAAGGTGGATCAAGCCACTCGGCAATGAAAACTCGTGGGCGCTGTTTGCTTGCAACGGCTTTGCGTACATTTTCGACTCGTGTCAGCATCTGTTTGGCTACCTGTTCGCCGCGCGATGCGACGCCAAGAGCATTTGCAAGCGTGATCACAGATTCGGCAACTTCTTTGATCGTATGGGGATCAAGTGAAATCACTCGCGCGCCAACATCGCAGACATCATCACTTGATACCGCACAGACCCGACACAGATCTTGGGTAATGATCACGTCTGGCGCCAACTGTCGCAACAAGTGTTCGTCAATTGCATAAAGTTGCTCACCATTGTTCATCGCAGCTCGCACTTGTGCGTCTATCGCTGGCCCTGACAGAGCAAGCGAATCAACGCGGCTAAGCGAAACTATTGGCAGATTCATTGAAGACGTTGGCCAGTTGCATTCGCATGAGCGACCAACCAGTTGATCAATTAGTCCGAGATCACCAATTATTTCTGTTGCACTTGGCAATAACGAGACAATACGCATAGAGATTCTGCTTTCTTTACAATCTTTTGGTTCTTGCTAGTTTTTGCAGTGCTTGTCGGCGAGATCAAGAACCTCGTCAATAATCGCAAGACCAGTCTTGATATCTTCAATTGGTGTATTGCACGGCGGCACAACATGCATTCTGTTGAAGTGCGTAAACGGCCAAAGGTTGCGCTCTTTGCATGCCGCAGCAAGATCCATCATTGGCTTGGCGTCTGCACCTGCTGCGTTAAACGGCACCAGTGGCTCACGAGTCTCACGATTTTTAACGAGTTCAATTGCCCAGAACACGCCGAGGCCTCGCACATCACCAACGCTCGGATGTTTCGCCTTAATTTTTTCAAGCGCTGGCCCGATGACATCTTTGCCCAACATTCGCGCATGCTCAACAATTTTTTCTTCTTTGAAAATATTGATTGATGCAACCGCAGCAGCACATGAAAGTGGATGTCCGCTGTATGTGAGACCGCCCGGGAAGGCTCGGTCTTTAAACGTGTCGGCAATCTTTTGGCTAATGACGACTCCACCGAGCGGAAGATAGCCAGAGTTGACTCCTTTAGCGAAGCAAATTAGATCTGGCGTTACATTCCATTTATTCACTGCGAACCATTCGCCGCAACGACCGAAACCTGCCATCACTTCATCACACATCATCACGATGCCATGCTTTGTGCACAAATCTCGAACGCCTTGCAGATAGCCATCAGGCGGAACCAAGATACCGTTTGTTCCGACGACAGTTTCAAGAGCGATCATTGCGATTGTTTGCGGACCTTCAACCATCAACACATTCTCAAGATGTTCAAGTGCGCGCTCGCATTCTTGTTTATCACTCGTTGAGTGAAACGCTGAGCGATATGGGTAAGGTCCCCAGAACTTTACAGCGCCCGATGCTCCGGTTTCGTTTGCCCATCTGCGTGGATCACCAGTTAACGCAATTGCACCCGCTGTTGAGCCGTGGTACGAGCGATATGTTGTGAGAATTTTGTGACGACCAGTGTGTAGTTTTGCCATGCGTGTTGCGTACTCTGCGGCCTCAGCACCACCATTGGTGAAAAAAACCATGTTCAAATCGCCAGGCGCAAGTTCGGCGATTAAACGCGCGGCTTCGCTGCGTGAAGCATTTGCAAACGGCGGGGCAACTGTACAAAGTTTGCCGGCTTGTTCTTGAATCGCTGCAACCAATTTCGGATGCTGATGACCAATATTTAAATTAACTAATTGACTTGAGAAGTCGAGATATTTTTTGCCAGTCGAATCCCAGAAATATGAACCTTCACCACCTGTGATTTCAGTTGGGTTGAGTGTTCCTTGTGCCGACCACGAATGAAACACGTGGGCACGATCGTCTAAGTAGGCCTGAGTCTTGGTGGCTTCAATTGTCATCTCCACAGCCTAATTCGTGAAGATATACAAAAAGTTAATTGGAATTAAAAAAAGCCACGCTCCCGAAACATTTCAAGGACTTTTTGGAAACATTGGACTTCTAGATTGTTGCCAGTCACAGCGTCGTGCACAAGTTCGCTATTCATGCAAATAGCGACTAAGTAGCCAGTCAATCAAATACAGATCTAAGTCAGGTCGAAAAACAAATAGAAAGAGGAATAATGAATTCAGATGTAACAGTTCTAGGAGCGCAAGTTTCGCTGCTTTGGATAGTGATCGCTGCGGCGCTAGTCGTGTTTATGCAGGCGGGTTTCGCATTAGTTGAAACCGGCCTTTGTAGGGCGAAACATGCGGCCCATGTTGTCAGCACAAACTTTGCGATTTTTGGCTTAGGTTTTGTCGGATTTTTCTTAATTGGATTTCCACTCGCATTTGGTGGCTTTAGTTATGCAGCGTTTGGACTTGATGCACCAGTCGGCGAAGCGTTGATCGGCTCTGGCAATTGGGTCTTCGCATGGGGTGGTGGCTGGGCGCTTTCTGGCGGCAACATAACGCCAGCATTGCTCGGATTTTTTTTGTACATGGCCGCATTTATGGATACAACTGCAACAATTCCGACTGGCTCAATGGCTGAGCGTTGGAAGTGGGGCAGTTTCGTTATTTGGGGATTATTTTGTGGTGGAATTTATTATCCAGTGATTGCTGCATGGACATGGGGCGGTGGATGGCTTGCAAAAACTTGGGCAACGATGTCGCTCGGTGCCGGCTATGTCGACTTCGCAGGCTCAGGAATCGTGCACATGGTTGGTGGTGTTGCTGCGTTAGCAGGCGCGATAGTTCTTGGACCGCGAATCGGCAAGTACACAAAAACCGGAAAAGCAGTCACGATCGGTGGTCACGATATTCCAATGGCGATGCTCGGCACTTTTATTTTGCTGTTCGGTTGGTTCGGTTTCAATGCCGCATCGACTCTCTCAGCAACAGATGTGCAGTTCGCAACAGTTGCTGCCAACACTGCAATCGCCGGCGCATTCGGCGCAGTTGCGTCAATGTTTTGGATTACTCGTCGCACTGGTAAACCCGATCCATCAATGATGATCAACGGTATGCTCGCTGGTCTCGTGGCGATCACTGGGTCATGCGCTTTTGTTGCACCCTGGGCAGCAGCAGTCATCGGGATTATCGCCGCAGTTCTCGTAATTGAGTCATCATTTTTCATCGAAAAGAAATTACGGATTGATGACCCAGTTGGTGCGATCAGCGTGCACGGTGTGTGCGGATTGTTCGGAGTGCTCGCTGTAGGAATTTTCGCTAACGGATCGTACGGCGCAGCATGGAATGGCTCTGAGTCGACCGGTGTTGCCGGCATCATCAAAGGTGACTGGGGTCAACTTGGCGCGCAAGCACTAGGTGGATTTACAATTCTCGTTGTTGATTTTACACTGGCGTTTGGTTTCTTTAAAATTCAAAATCGCTTAACCAAAGGTGGTATTCGTTCGTCAGCGGCTGACGAAACTGCCGGTCTTGATATCGAGATGGGCGTGTCTGCATACCCAGAGTTTGAACTAATCAAATCTAAAAACTAATCAGCAATATTTATATGTTTGGTTCCCGCCATCACGAGGCAAGATATCAGTTACCCCCGTTTCTGTTAGTCTCGTATTTCAATGGCGGGAACGAAACATCTTGCGATACTTGTTAGCGCCAACGGTTATGGACATATTCGCCGTCAAATTCTGATTGCCAGCGAGCTACTAAAGCAGAATTCGAGTCTCCATGTTCAATTTGCTATAACTGACGCCCAATTTCAGAGATTTAAACTAGAAATCGAAAATCTTGGTTCTCGCGCAAGTGCGGTAGTTGGAGTCACCGAAGACAGTGTGCGCTGGCGTCACGATCCGAGTAACTACACAGAGACAAACCTAAACGGCTGGGAGTCTGAGTTGATGAGTAGGCCGTCATTAATTGAAGCTGATTTCATTTTGAGTGACAATCTTGTTGGAGTGCTCGAAATAAGACCGGACGCTGTCTTGAGTGGCTCTTTTCTATGGCACGAGGTGATTGACGCGTATGCTCAGGTCAACGATGCCTGTAAACAATTTGTTGAACGCGAAATAAATTTATTAAAAAAATGTGTGCCAAAAATGATTTGTAATGCGGATCTCGCAACACCGGCTGTTCTTTCATTGACAGATGCAGTTCGTGTGCCATGGATGATTGAAGAAATAATTCCACAAGCGTCACAAGACAATCTGTCAAAACCAAGCAAGCGAACAGCAATTTTGGTGCATGGTGGAGGAACGAGAACTTTGGACGACCGCGTTCGAATGATCGCTCAAATACTTCGCAACAACAACTACACCGTGTTCACAGACCTTGAAGATGATTTAATGTGCTTTGACTATCAGGATTCAAGTTGGCAACAACTTGGGGTAGTAATTTGTCGACCTGGTGTAGGAACTGCAACCGAATGTGTCAAATGG
>CAMATY010000053.1 GCA_945861325.1 Ferrithrix thermotolerans DSM 19514 | reverse complement strand
GGCCGCCGTGTCGGGTGACTTATCGGCAGTCGCGATGATGCGCGAAGCATTTGCGCGGCGGGGTTCGCTGATGCACGAGATGTTGAACAAAATACCTGGCGTCAACTGTATGCAACCTCAGGGCGCGTTTTATTGTTTTCCAGATTTTTCGGGGCTGCTAAATCGCAATCTAAGTGGGGAGACTGCTGCGACAACTCTTGAGCTAGCTGACATCGTGTTAGACCGTGTCAAAGTTGCGTTTGTGCCGGGTGAGGCATTTGGCTTGCCGCGATATGCGCGGTTTTCATTTGCTCTCGGCGACGACGACCTGCGCGAAGGCATCATCCGCCTCGCCACTTTCGTCAACGGCTAAATCCCAAGAATTACAAAAATCGTTTAGACTTTTGAGCATGTTATTGAAAGTAGCGATCGCAATTTTGTTGGCATTTGTGATTGCTATTCCTTTAACTTTCTGGTTATTAAAAAAAGTCAGGATCAAAGCCAAGGTTCGCCATGTTCAAGTTTCACTGGCTCTCGGTTTACCGGCCGCTCTATTCACTTATTTTTTGCAAACTAGTTTCGCTCTGCCCGTTATCGTCGCAACAATTTCATTTGCACTGGTCATAGCCGCAATTGAACTAACCCTCAGACGCATTGTCGCATCGGTACCTTCAACAAGCGCTCGAACTTTCGGTATGCATCGAACTGGAGCTTCAGTACCCCTAGACGAGGCTCAAAATGCTTCTGGTTACTACCCCTACGATTATTTCACCGAAGAATTCAAAGCAGAACTCCATCTGTTCTCTAAAAGTCGCCAAAGGCAGTTGAAGACTTATATTGAACTTAATGGTCGAGTCCCTTCGCAAAAATCGTACCTTGCTTTCAAAGACATAAGTTTTCAAGGTATGTATTGTTCAATGACTGATGGCATTAGAGGTACGACTGATACTCCACCATTGTCGTTTGTGGATCAAAATATATTCCTCTTCGGAGGCTCAACTATTTTTTGTGTTGAGGTACCAGATCGGCTCACTATCTCGTCTTTCCTGCAGAGGTTAATCACGCCTCTCTCAAATTCTATTGGGGTTATGAATTATGGAATGACGGGCGCTACCGCTGTAGATCGAACTCAAATGTTGATGGATTCAGGGGAAATCAAACGTGGCGATGCCGCAGTTTTTTATTTTGGTGATAATGATTCTGGTTGGATTGATCATCGAACTGGCAAACTTTCTCAACAGTTGGTTCCGTTTTACATAAGAACTCTTAGAGGGTTAGCTGATTTTGGATTGGAGATAGCTAGATGGATTTATGGCGAATTTGCCCCTAGGAGTTTTCGAAAGTTTTCGAACTTGGCAGTGGCTGACACGATTAGCGCCCTGAACGAGGCACATGAATATTGCCTCAGTAAGGGTGCTCATATGATTGCGGTACTGCAGTCAAACCTATATACATTAAAAACTAAGTCTGAGTATGAGAAAAGATTAGAAATACGATTTTCTCAAGACATTAAAACACTTGTCATTGATGCTTACGGGCAATATGAGGCTTGGGTTAAAGAGTTTCTTTTTGGGGTATCTGCAACACATATCTTCAATAATGCTCCATCTTCGGTGTTTTTGGATTGGGCTCATGTCAACGCGCGCGGCAATGAATTGATCGCAAAGTTTATTTTTGAAGAGCTTAAGAAACGCAAATTAATCAGTGTTGACGAAGAAGTATGATCTCTTCGTGAAGTTTTTCAAAAAGTTTCTGATGCGTTTGCGTAATCGTTTTTTAGCCAAGCGTGGCGGCGATGATCAGCAAAATCCTTTTAACTATCCACTGTTCTAGCCAGCGAGTTTAGGGTTAGCGGGCGCTTAGCGCGATGAGAATTAATGTTTCGCTGACTTGTTCGGCCGCACCGAGTACATCGCCAGTGATACCGCCAATTTTTTGCTTTGACCACCACCGAATTATCGATGCACCGATAAGTGTTGAAACTATGACTCCGACTGACCAGACGCCAGTTATTGCGATCACAACTAGCACCGACAAACAAAGTGAAACAATTGCTTTTGACACACGCAGATTTTTTACATAGTCAGAGCCGAGCCCGTCGTGGCGGGCGAGCGCAGTTGTCAACATCAGCGCGAGCGCACCTGCGCGTGCAAAACAGTGTGCAGCGATAGCCGCAGTAAACATTTGCCGTGGCGAAATTGCGCTTAAGGCACAAACTCGAAGCACGATTGACCCGCACATGGCAGCGACTCCGTACGAACCATGTAGTGGATCTTTAAGAATGCGGAGCCGATCTTCGGTAGACCATCCACCCACAAAAGCATCAGCAATATCGGCTAGACCATCTTCGTGGAATGCACCGGTAATCAAAACACCGACCAACACCGCAACGGCTGAGCCAACTAATGGCGACGTGATATTGCTGACGCCCCACGCAGTTGCACCAACAATTGCCCCGACAAAGATGCCAACAAATGGAAACCATGGTGCCGCGAGACCGATCGATGGTTCGTGTTTATGTCGCACTGGGATTCGTGTTAAAAAACTTAACGCGACAAAAAATCCACGAAATAATTTCATGACCCAAACCATTCAGCGAATGTCGGTACATCAACTACTCCAGCGCAGGCCATTTTGACGAGCGGCACAGCAGCCATTGCTCCACTGCCCTCACCGAGTCGCATATTTAGGTCTAGCAAGTGAGGCTTTTTTAAATATTCAAGAACTTTACGATGACCAGGTTCGCCAGAGCAGTGACCGATCCAACAATGATCGAGAGATTTTTGATCGATCTGAAATAAAACAAGAGCAGCTGCTGTGACTACATAGCCGTCAAGAATTACCGGCAAGCAGCGCATTCGTGCGGCAATGATTGCGCCAGCCATTGCCGCGAGTTCTGTGCCACCAACTTCACGCAACAGTTCAAGCGGGTCGCTAATATTTGCAACACGCGATGTGGCGCGCTCAACCGCCAAAACTTTTCGGCCAAAACCTTCGTCATCAACACCTGTCCCACGACCGACCCATTGGTTAGGTTCACCGCCAAGTAAAGCCGCTGTCAACGCAGCAGCAACAGTCGTGTTGCCGATGCCCATCTCTCCAAGGATCAACAAATCTGCCTCAATGCTCTCAACTGCGCTTCGCCCAGAAGTGATGGCATCATCGAGTCGCATCTTTGACATTGCAGACTCAATTTGAATATCGTTTGTCGGCATACCGACTCCGACATCAATCGCACAAACAGTTGCACCAGCAATTTTTGCAAACGCTGAAAGAGTTGACTTACCCTCTTGGTACGCCTTGAGCATTGCAGCTGTAACTTCTGTTGGGTAGGCGCTGACGCCACTTTGTGCGACACCGTGGTCTGCAGCAAACACTAAGGCTGCTGGCCGATGAATCGCAGGTTGTGATGAGGCTTGCCATTGTGCAACCCAGATTGCGACATCGTCAAGGGCTTTTAATGCACCTTTTGGTCTGAGGATATTTTCGGCGCGTTGTTGCACAGCAATCCGCGATGGTTCATCGGCTAATGGCATTGCGTTAATGCACTGTTTAATCCACTTGCGTGTCATCGTAAAATCCTTTCTGGTTTTTGAAGTTCGAGTGCTCGTCCAGCAACTAGAAACAGCGACTGACGTGCTGCGCGAGCCCATTGTTGGTTGACCCTGCCAATTATCTCTCTGAAATTTCTAGCAAGTTCAGATTCGGGTACGATTCCGAGTCCGACTTCGTTACTGATGGCGATAGTTCGACCCACACGAGTGGCGATTGCCGCCAGAGTTTTTGTGCTCGCAGTATTTATGGCAGTTTCAGAATCTCCGCGCAACATTAGATTACTCAGCCACAAAGTCAGACAATCAATAATCATGCAAGACGAAGATGGTGCTTCACTGATGGCACGCGCCAGATCTAAAGGCTCTTCAACTGTCAACCAATTTGGACGCTCGGCGCGATGGCGGGCGATGCGGGCAGACATATCGTCGTCGAGTGCTTCTGCAGTTGCGACGAAGATCGTCTCACGCTCTGTAGCACTCGCAAGTTCAACCGCAAGAGAACTCTTTCCGCTGCGTGCACCACCGATTAACAAGATGAGTCCTGACGATTGGTCGAGGGGCATTTTATTTTCAGAAGTCAATTCCACGTTTGGCCTTCAATCCTTTTTGATAAGCGTGTTTGATGTTCTTAATTTCACTTACAGTGTCAGCGATGTCAACAAGGGCTTGAGGTGCATCTCGGCCCGTGACGACAACATGGACATTGCGTGGTCTGTTAACAAGTGCGTCAAGCACCGGCTGCATTTCAATCCACTTCCAATTCAGTGGATATGTCAGTTCGTCAAAAATTAATAAGTCGTAAGTTCCACTCATCAATAGTTGATGGGCTTTGGTCCAAGCGAGTGCACCAGTTTCTTGATCTTGAACCAGATTTTTTGAATCCCAGGAGAAACCTTCACCGAGCGTTATCCAGTCCACACCCAACTGGCGACCGATTTTTTCTTCACCAACATTCCAGTCACCCGACTTCACAAATTGAACGACACCAACTTTCCAGTCGCGTGCTACGGCGCGAATCATCATGCCAAACGCCGCAGTACTTTTGCCTTTGCCGTGTCCTGTGTTGACTATTAACAGCGAGTCGGGCGTGACTAGTTCTGGTGGTCGCGGATCTTTTTCTAAGGGTGTGTTGATATTTTCAGAATTCATTTGTCTCGCCTCTCGTTAATGTTGCATTACTCCACCGACACTGTTAAGGTCATGGTGCTTCGGCAATAGTCGGAGCAATGTAATACTCAGCGAAGTCTGGTGAGATTCCAGCACTGTCCCGCAACGGTAATTGTTAATACTTCTCAAAAAATTGAGAAGTCATTCCAAAGTCCGGTCGCCTAGTACTGCGTTCAACTTGTAGTCCTCGCCAGAGGGACAGAAGGAAAGTATATGCGAAAGAAATCTCTGGTCGGCATCGCCGGCCTTTTTTTATTAACAGCGTTAACTGCTTGCGGTGGAAGTGATTCAACATCTGACTCGTCGATCGTTGAAGTAACTGAAACAACGAGTGCGAATTCAACTTACCCAGTGACTGTCGGAGACTTGACGCTTGATTCGCAACCATTGCGAATTGTTTCATTGTCGCCAACCGCAACTGAGATGTTGTATGCAATCGGAGCAGGCAAACAAGTAGTTGCTGTTGATGACTACTCTAATTTTCCAGCAGAGGCAGTGGCACTCGGAACTGCATTGTCAGGCTTTGAACCAAATGTTGAAGCAATTGCTGGTTTCACGCCGGACTTGGTAGTCATTGCTTATGATCCAGGTGGACTTACCGAGCAACTAAAAGCATTGTCGATTCCGGTGTTCATGGCTGCTGCTGCGGTGACATTTGACGATGTCTACGCGCAGATCGAGCAACTTGGTCTGTTGACAGGTCATCTCGACACTGCTTTACAAGTTTCAGCGCAAATGCAAGCGGATATTTCTGCAGCCGTTGCTGAGGTGAAAATGCCAACCACGCCACTGACATACTTTCACGAACTTGATAACACTTTGTATTCGGCGACTTCAAATACTTTCATTGGTCAGGTTTATAGTTTGTTCGGCTTGAAGAACATCGCCGATGGTGTTGTGGCTGGTAATGATTATCCACAACTCTCTGCTGAAGTAATTGTCAAGGCAAATCCAGACATCATTTTCATCAGTCATTCTGAAACGCCAGCGACAGTTGCGGCTCGTGACGGCTGGGGCAAATTAAACGCCGTAACCAGCAATCAAGTGATTTCGCTTCCAGCAGACATTCCGTCACGCTGGGGACCACGCTTGGTTGAATTCGTAATTGCGATTCGTGACGCCGTTGCGATGGCACTTGCTAATGCCTAAAACTTTTAGGCGTTTGTGACACAAACTTCCCAAATGTCCATTCAAGGACGAGGCCACTCAGTTTTGTGGTTTTCTTTGAGTGGACTTTTGGTGGTTTGTGCAATATTGCTAGGTGTGATGATTGGTCCTGCTGGGCCAACTTGGTGGCGAATTCCACTTGAGTTGATCAATCAACTTCCGCTTATTTCCATTAATAGTGGAGTCAGCAAAGTCGACTGGAACATCGTTTGGATGATTCGAGCGCCACGAGTTGTGCTTGCCGCAATTGTCGGAGCAACTTTGTCGGTTTCGGGAGCGAGTTACCAAGGCGTATTTCGTAATCCATTAGTTGATCCGTATTTATTAGGTGTTGCTGCTGGCGCTGGTCTCGGAGCGACATTGGTTTTTGCATTTCGTGGAAATCAGCCTTCAACTTGGTTGATAGATCCCTTGCCTTTGGCATCATTTTGTGGAGCGCTAGTCGCAGTGTTTATCACATATACAGTCGGAACTTCGTACGGCCGCACACGGTCGACAGTGACACTGGTTCTTGCTGGGGTTGCCGTCACATCGCTGGCTACGGCGATACAAACATTTATTTTACAAAGAAATAATGATGTAATCAGACAAGTTTTTTCGTGGGTCCTCGGTCGGCTGTCAAGCGCAACTTGGGGCGATGTGCGACTGGTCTTGCCGTATGTCGTAATTAGTACCGTTGTGCTACTGCTGCATCGGCGCTTATTGGATGTTTTGCGAGTGGGTGATGATGAGGCAACCGCGTTAGGCACAAATATTCGCCGCGTTCGCTTAACGATTGTTTTGGCTGCAACACTTGGCACGGCATCAGTTGTTGCTGTAAGTGGACTAATTGGTTTCGTAGGAATCATTGTTCCGCACGCGGTTCGTTTAATTGCTGGTTCTAGTTATCGAAGAGTTTTACCGCTCAGCGTTTTACTAGGTGCAGCGTTTCTTGTGGTGGCAGATATCCCGAGTCGGATATTGGCGGATCCAGCCGAAACACCAATCGGTGTAATCACGGCCTTCTTTGGCGCACCATTTTTTTTGATTTTGCTTCGCACCAGAAAGAATGAGTCATGAGTACGCTCGGGTTTTGCGAGTTGACTATTTCTTATGACGGAGTTTGCGCAGTAAATAGTTTCAACAACATTTTGCATTCGGGTGAATGGTTGTGTTTGATTGGGCCAAACGGTGCGGGCAAGTCTTCTGTGCTGCGTGCCGCGGCTGGTCTTGTTAAATATTCTGGCTCGGTTGCAATTGATCAAAAAGAAATTCCGACAACTTCGGCACGGTGGCGTGCACAGCACATTGCTTATGTGCCGCAAACGCCGTTGATGCCAGAAGACATGTCGGTTTATGAATATGTTTTACTCGGACGCAACCCGTATATCAAACATTTTGCCTCCGAATCGGCGCATGACAAACTCGTGATTGAAAAAGTTTTGACGCGATTAGATCTAACTCGTTTCTCATACCGTTTGGTTGGCACGCTTTCTGGCGGTGAGCGTCAACGATTAGTAATCGCTCGAGCCTTGGCTCAAGAGGCACCAGTGTTATTGCTTGATGAGCCAACCGCAGCACTAGATATTGGCCACCAACAACACGCACTTGAATTGGTCGATACTTTGCGACGTGAACAGGGATTGACAGTTATTTCTGCGATGCACGACCTGACGCTGGCGGGTTTGTATGCGGATCGGCTGGTGTTGATGCATCAAGGAGTTTGCGTTGCTTCGGGTAGCGCACAAAGTGTGTTGCGTTCAGAAATTCTCGCCGAGTTCTATGGTGTTTCGGCTCGGGTTCACCACGAGCCGGACGGCACTGTTGTGGTAATTCCACAGAGGTCAATCAGCAACTAGTTTGTAGCAGATGTCTGAATCTGAACAACGAAAAATCGCGAATTTGCTGAACGAACACGTCGTTGGTTGTGCATCCGCGCATCAAAGACTGTTGGCGTCGCTAGAAAACTTGACTGACGAACAGTGTCGACAAGACTCGTTATTGCCGAATTGGTCGCGTGGTCATGTCTTGACGCACCTAGCGCGCAATGCCGATAGTCATGTGCATTTATTTCAGAGTGCTGTGCGCGGTGAAGTTGGCAAGCAATATCCGAGTGTTGAAAAACGAAATACGGATATCGAGTATGGGTCATCAAGAAATGCAAGTGAAATAGTTGTTGATTTGCGAGTCAGTATTTACGGTCTAGAAGCTGCATGGGCGAGCGCGAATGAAAAAGCCTGGCTTGGTCAAGGACGTGGTTTAAATGGAAATGTGATTGAGATGTCATCAATCGTTTTTATGCGATGGCGTGAAGTTGAACTTCATCACGCTGATCTGGGTTTTGAGTTTGGTTACGACGACCTGACAGATCTTTACGTACGACTTGAATTAGATCAACAAATTATGTTGTGGCGTAGTCGCAAGCCAATGGGAATGACTGAGTTGCCAGACGTTGCAAAAAAGCTGTCACCGTCACAGCGTCTGGCGTGGTTGATGGGTCGCATTGTCGTTGATGGTCTCGCCAAGCCCGAACCTCTGTGAGAAAATTTCTCAGATTTAGTTTTATAGCCGCGCTTGTCTGCGGTGCCAGTGTCGCTGGATCTGCAAACCCTGTCGAGGCTCATGCCGGTTGAAGTCAAGCCAGCCTGCTGCCTCGTCGGTGCTCGAGCAGTCTCCAAAAGAAATAGTTTTAAAATTTGTCGAGCAAGTTGAGATTTCATTTGGCAGCATCAGTTTGTTTGATGCAGATTCAAAGTTGATCACCTTGCCGACACCCGCTCATGGATTTATCGGCAATACAAGAGACGCGAAAACTGTGCGAGTCGATCTGCCAGGTCTTGAGCCCGGCAGTTAGCTCGTCGTCTGGAGAGTTGTATCTGCTGATAGTCATCCCGTACAAGGAGCATTCGGTTATCAAATTGGTTCTCGAGGCAAAAATCTCGCGGCGCTCGGCGTCGAAGTTTTATCTAATAGTTCGGCGTCTAACTTCGTAAAAGCAGTTATGGGTTTTGCGCGTTGGTTGAGTTTCTTAGGAGTGATGGTGTTGCTATTTATCTCAATAATTATTTACAAGCGTGATCTACACCAAAAACCGATCTGGCGAATGGCGGCGACGATTTTTGTAGTGGTAGTTTTTGCAACGTTTTCAATTTCGGGTCACCCTGGGATGCGACAGTTTTCGGCTCTGAGTATTGGCACTGACATCGTGCATTTGGCGTGTGTTTCAGCGTGGATGGGTGGATTAGTGACAATTGTTTTATTGGGTCGAAAGTGGCAATCTGGCTCCCCACGAGTGATTGGTTGGTTCTCGTTTTATGCAACCATTGCGATGCCAATCATGGTTGTCACTGGAGTTGCGCAAGCCTGGCGAATGATGGACGGATTCAAAACATTTTCTCAACGACCTATGGAACGGTACTTAGTATCAAAGTTGTATTAGTCGTGTTGGCGATCGCGGCTGGCACCAAGGCACGACAAATTTTTAACGACAAAAAAGTTGATAGCAAAGATTTAAAAAAATCAAGTTCTCTAAGACAATCGTTGTTGAAAGCATGATTGGCCTAGTTGTGCTCGCAGTAACTGCAGTACTTGTTTCTGTTCCGCCACTTAGCGTCAATGCTTCCGCGCCATTTACGGCAACCTTGGTTCAATCAAATGTGATTGCGGATATAACGATCACACCCGCAACGGTTGGCTCGGTCGAGATGCACATAATTTTTTCACCACCTGGTGGAACTCTTGAACCGATCAAGTCAATGACTGCACGAATTTCGCTCGTGAGTGGTGAGATCCCGCCGATACCAATTGGAATAAAACCTATTGGCGTAAATCACTTTCTA